>CBFGQE010000538.1:0-2765 GCA_965650815.1 uncultured bacterium | reverse complement strand
GGCGTTGCAGCAGGCGCAGCAGGCGGACGTTCGCCGCGACTCCGGCGAAGGCGATGATGGCGACCTGCGACACCAGCAGCACCGCATGGCCCGAAGCCCGGCCCGCCGCTTCGGACATGGGCGGCAGGTTCCACACGAGGAACAGGATCAACGGGCTGAACGCGCCGAGGATCACGGCCGCAATGGCGAAGCTGAAGAGGATGGCGAGCAGCGACTGGCGGAAGCCGATGTTCAGCCCGAGCAACGGCGCGAGCAGGCCGTTCAGCAGCCCGTTGCCCAGCGTGGTTAGCAGCAGGATGAGCGGCAGTTTGATGGCGGTGTAGAGCGCCTGTTCCGGCGCGCGCCACGCGCCCATGGCCGCGCCTCCGAGGGCCGCGCCCAGAACCACCAGCGCGAGGCTGCCCCCGATGGACCCGGCGGTGACCCGTTCGGTCCAGCCTGCAAGCCGGACATCGTCGCCGCTGAGCAACACAGGCAGATCGCGCCAGGTGAGGGAGTGGTTCATCGGCTTCCTTTGCGCTTGGACAGGACACGGAGCCAACCGCCGCTCAATGCCGCGGCCAGAACCAAAATCGGCACGGCCAGCACGGCTCCGAAATAGGCGATCAGATAGACCATCGCCTTGGCCGCAGCGGTCTCGGCCGTGAGGCCGGTCTGGACGGTGCCGGTCAGGATGGTTGTGGCATCACGCCACCCCAGGAGATGCACCGTTGCAAACAGGACGCCGATCAGCGCGGCCCAGACGAGGAAACCAAGAGGCGAAAACGTGGGCACCATCAGGCCGCTGAGTTTGTTTTTCATGGCAGTTTCTCCAGCACGCGTTTCCAGACGGGGCCGAGGACCATCGAGTAGAGCATGGCCGAGTCGCCCACTTGGTTGCTCGCCGCATAGCGCAGCGCGCCATTCTCGCGGACCGGCAACGCCGCGAAATCCAGCGTGGTGTGCAGCGCGCGAAGGAAGTCCAGATCCCGGAAGGAAGCCGCAGCAATGAAGGCCAGACCGCTCCCGCCGGCGCTCACTTCCAGCACCGGCACCACGGCTCCGGAATCGATGTCGAGCGGGCCTTCCCAGGCCGACGGCCATTCCTTGGACCACGCGAAGCCGCACAGCTCCCGCTTCAGTTCCGCTTTGGCGCGCGTGAACTGCGCTTCGGCGAATTCCGGGTCGATCAATCTAAGGCAATGCACGGCCAGCCAGATGGACGAACCTTCCGGTCCGTCCAGAGGCGTGGCGTCGGTGGTGTAGCTCGAGACCAACAGGCCGGTCTTCGGATCGACCAGCTTCTCCTTGGCTTTGGACAGCCAGTTCGCGATCAGCCGGGAGTGATCGGTGCGGTCGAGATAGTCGGAGACCCGCACGGCAGCCATCGCCATCGCGTGGTCGAAGAGCCAGCATTCGTCGGGATAGCTCTCTAAGGCCATCGACGCGCTGCCGCTAAAGCCGGTGGCGATGCGCTTGGTTCGTTCCGCTAGCAGCTCCCGGTAGCCTTCGTGCTCCTGCACGACCCGCCTCATGGCCAGCATCATCGCGATCTCGCCGTCGATGAAGAGGCTCCTCGCCGGTTGCACCACGTAGGGTCGGCTGCGCGAATACGGCATCAGAAAGTAGTGCATCCCGTGCTCGGCTTCGCTGCGCAGCGTCTCGTCGATGATCGCGTCCATGATCGGCAACAGTTCCGGCTCCAACGACGGGTCTCGCACAGCCATCTCGGCGAATGCCATGACGAGAAAGGTGCGTCCCATGAAATCCCATTCCGCGTTGCTGCGGCGCATGGCCTGGAGCTCCGTCTCACGCGAAACGGGATCGCGCCACAGCTTGAGATGCCTTTCGGCCATCTCCCCGGCCTTCGCAGGAAGCCGGTCGTCGGAGAACACGGTGGCTAGGTCGGGTTTGAACAACCAATGGACGGCGGGCAGCCAAACCAAAGTTGCGCCGAGCAGTGACAGCGCGGCGATTCCGGTCCGGGTCCATCTGGAAACGGGTTTCATGGCAGCTCCAGGATCGAACGTTTCCGCCGTTGGGGTTCCTGTTGCAGCGACGCAGCGGGCGCGAGCGCCATCAACAACCCGTGCGTGCCGAGCATCAGCACGGTGAAGAGCACGATGAGCTTGAAGGACCGGAGATTGATCCAACTGGGGATGTCCAGCAGCAGGCCCAGGGGATTCACCACCACGTCCCAGGAGTTCCAGCGTTCGACACGGCCGATGTAGAGGCCGAGCCCGGCGAGCGTGGTGGCGCAGACCGCCGCGATGCGGCCCATGGTCGGTCCGTGGCGATCCGTCACGAGGCGCTGCATCCACCGGAGGGAGATGAATCCGGCCACCAGCCCGCTCATCGCGAAGAGCAGATGCAGCACGAGCTCGGTCCACCAACTGGACCGATGCGGCGGAGGCAGGTGGATCAGATCGGTCAGGAGGTAGGGTGCGTTGGGGAAGAAGAGCAGCCAGACCACAGCCCAGCTCCAGAAGCTCCGGTTCGATGAACGCGTTCCTGCGCGTTGCAGTCCCAGCGCGATGAACAACGGGATCCAAGCGAGGAACAGATTCCAGATGAGGTAGAGATCCCACGTGTGCCGGGTGAGCAGGGTGCGCGCGACGGTCAGAGCGACGGCGACGAGCGAGACCAAGGCCAACGGAACGAGCGCCCGGAGATCTGGGTGCGAGAGCGAAAGAGGCCGGTTCATGGCAACTGGAGCTTGAAGGCTGGACGGGTGAGCGCGGGTTGGGGCGCGCTGGTGAAGATGGCGGCGGCGACTTCGTCGAAGA
>CBFGQE010000537.1:0-2766 GCA_965650815.1 uncultured bacterium | reverse complement strand
AACGGCAGTTCATTGTGGCCGGTTGCGGGCATTTCCCAGACGCGCTTTGGGCCGGTATAGCCCTCGAACAACTTTCGCCCGAACTTCGCCGCCACCACTTCGTCCTGCGGTGCCAGCCACACGGCCAAACGTCCGTCGTAGCGCTTCAACGCCGCTGCGTTGTCGAAGCGGTCGCGCAGCATCCAGCGCGTGGGAAAGATCGGCATCTGTCGCTGCGCCACCGAGCCCAGCCGATCGAACGGCGCGATCAGCAGCATCCCGGCGACGCGCTCCGGAAACCGTCCCGCCAGATGCGACGCCGCCCCGCTTCCCAGCGATTCGCCCAGCAGAAAGACGCGGGTGTTGGCTGGAAGAAGTCCGAAGGCCGCTTCCGCTGCGGCGAAGATTCCCCGCTCGCCCGGCGAGCCCGGCCGGTCGCCGTAGCCGGGATATTCGAGCAGGAAGACATCCACCGCCATCACGGCCTGTAGCGCCTCGGCGTAGTGTCCGCGATGGACCGCACAGCCGCCGTTTCCGTGGGTGATCAGAACGCTGCCGACCGGCGTTCCTCCCTTCGCCAGACGCCGCCAACCGATGGGCTTTCCCGCCGCGTCGGACCAGCGTTCCAATCCCTCTTCACGCGCCCTCGCCTCGGCCGCCTCCGCGCCCATCACCGTGGGATGATAGATGAGCCGCCGCTGGAAGAGCGTCACCAGCAGCGCCAGTCCGGCATAGATGCAGAGATACGGGATCACGCGTTTCGCCCACGACAGACTCCGGGAAGAGCGGCCGCGTTCGCTTTGCTGGACGCTTGGATTCATCGGGAGTCCCGGATTGTGTCCACGGAGCGTCTTGGCGGATGCAGGCACCCGTCAAGAGACGGAATCCGTCCCGAAGCCTTTCGGCGCATTGGCCCTCCTGGCCCGGTCATGCCGGTTGACGCCGTGCCGGGCGGGCGGGCCATGCTTCGCGGTCGCTCCGGTCGTCCATGCAAACCATCGCTTCACTTTCGCTGTTTCGTCGTCTCGTGTCGCTGGTCCTCGGGATGGCGGGACCGTGGCTGCTCGCCGTCCAATGCCTTGCCGGTCCTTCCGGTCCGGTGACATGGGGGCAGACGGTCAACGTCAACGGCGGCGGCTGGGGCCGCATGGTCCAGCTCACCAATGGCCATTGGCTCGCGGTCTCGACGATCTTTCCCGCCGGGACCAATTCCCAGCTCCGCCTGCTCCGCAGCGCCGATCAGTGCCGGACTTGGACGCCCGTCGCCACGCTGGTTGAGCCCGGACGCACCTTGGACAACGGCGAACTCGTTGTCCGGCCCGACGGTTCGGTGCTGCTCTCCATGCGGTCGTTGATCGACGGCGCGTCCTACAAGCTCCCGGTCTATCGCAGCACGAACAGCGGCACGTCATGGACCTTTCTCTCGAACATCGACACCAGCGAGGGGCTCGGATCGCGCGGGCTCTGGGAACCGGACTTGTGGGTGCTGGGCGACGGCCGACTGCTCGTCACCTACTCGAACGAGAAGCATGACGGTTACAGCCAGGTCATCTCCGGCAAGGTTTCCACCGACGGCGGCGCGACCTGGGGCGATGAGTTCCGGGCCGTGGAGCAACCGGGCGGCGGCAATCTCCGCCCCGGCATGTCGCAGGTCGCCCGCATGGCCGATGGACGCTACATCCTCGTTTACGAGGTGGTGAACAGCGGCAACGCCGACGTCCACTACAAGCTCTCGACCAACGGCGTCGCGTGGCCGACCGGTCTCGGCACCAGGATTCCCGGCCAACACTGTGGCCCGTTCGTCACCGCGCTGCCCGACGGTCGGCTCTTCCTCACGTCCTGCGAAAACGAGGTCTCCTTCAGCGAGGATTTCGGGGAGACGTGGCAGCGGATCGAACCGCCCGCGTGGCCTGTGGGCCATGTCTTCACCTGGCCCGCGATCTACGCCACGAAGACGAACGAACTCGCCGTCATGGCCGTGTCGCCTTCGCTCAAGCTGCGCTTCGGCGCGCTGGCCCCGCCCAGGATCTGGCCGAATCCATTCCTGGACGATTTCAACGACGGCGACGACGCGGATTGGACCCGCTACGGCGGCGGCTTCGGCCTGGTCTCCGGCAGCTATGCGCTCTCGAACTTCAGCGCCTACGGCAAGGCACTGACCGGCGACGGTTTCTGGTCTGACGGCACGCTCGCCGCCGACGTGATGCTGACCACCCCGAGCGGCGACGCCGGTCTGCTCTTTCGCGCAACGAATCCCGACCGGGTCGGGCCGGACGATGTGTTCGGCTACTACGTCGGGCTCCACCCGGTCGGCCAGGTCTTCCTCGGACGGATGTCGAACTCGTGGACCCATCTGGCGTTCACCAACACACCCGTGCCGTTGAACACGTGGATTCGCCTGCGCGTGGAAATGGCCGGACCGGAGCTGAAGATCTTCGTGAACGACGATCCCGCACCGAAGATCGCGTGGACCGACGCGACCTTCCGTCGCGGCCAGATCGGCGTGCGGACGTTCATGGGCAACGCCCGCTTCGACAACGTCGCCTTCACCAATGCCGCTCCCCTGCGCCTCGACCTGAAACGCAACGGCGCGCAGGTCGATCTCTCTTGGCCGCGCAGCGCGTTCCAGACCCTGCGCCTGCACGAAGCCAACACGCTCAACGACGACATGGCCTGGCAACCCGTGACCAACGTGCCGACCTTGTTGGGGGATCGCTGGCAGGTGCCACTGCCTCAATCGGCGCACGGCCGCTTCTTCCAGTTGCGGTCTCCCTGAGGCCCACGGCG
>CBFGQE010000536.1:0-2766 GCA_965650815.1 uncultured bacterium | reverse complement strand
ACGGAGCGGCACAGGCCCACGAAGGTTTCCTCCGCCAAGGTCAGCCGCCGTCCCTTCCAGTGCATCACGCCCCAGCTCCGCACGAGCTTGCGACGGCCCAGCGCGAGCGCCACCAGTGATCCGTCGGCGATCTCGTCCTCGCAGATCCACGGCGCGAGGATGCTCACGCCGAGCCCCAGCTTCACCAGTTCCTTGATCGCCTCCATGCTGCCCAGCTCGATGAACGTGTGCAGCACCACGCGCTCCTCGCGGAAGTATTCGTCGAGCAGGCGGAAGGTCTGGCTGTTGCGGTTGTAGAGCACGTAGTTCTGCTTCGCCACTTCGGTGCGGTCCACTTTCCGCGCCTGCGCCCACGGGTGGAGCGGCGGCAGGATGAAGGCCAGGTCGTCCTTGAAGATGGGGATGAACTCCACGCTGTCCTCGCGCCTCGGCTCCAGCGCGAGCGCGAGGTCGATGCGGCTCTCGCGCAATGCGGCCAACGCATCGGGCGTGTCTCCGGGCTCGATCGCGATCTGGTAGTCGGGGAACGACTCTTTGAATTCCCGCAGCACCGCCGGGAGGATGTATTGGCAGGCCGTGGGCGTGGCGCCGATGCGCAGGCGGCCCTTGCCCCATTTGCCCAGATGCGCCAGCGAGGTCTTTGCCGCCGCCATTTCGCGGAAGATTTTTTCGGCGTGATGAAAGAGCTGCTCGCCCGCCTGGGTGAGCACCACTTTTTTCGTCAGCCTGTCAAAAACACGACAGCCCACCGACTCCTCCAACGCACGGATCGAGTGGCTGACGGCGGACTGCGAGAGGTTCAACTCCCGCGCGGCCAGAGTGAAACTGCCCGTTTTTGCGAGGTGGAGAAACGCCAGGAGCTGCCTGCTGTCGAGCGGCTCGTTGACCCATGAATCCGGTTCATTCATTCGATGAGCCTGATCGGCAGCACGAATCGGTCCCAGCGGACGATCTGGCATCGGCGAAGCTAAAGCACTCCGTCGATGGCCTTGACTGGACAAATCGACGCAGCGCAACCGAGAAGCACCCGCCCCGCCCACCGCAACCGGCGGCTGCGCCTTGGCTTTGTTCCGCTCTGCGACTGCGCCCCGCTCGTCGTCGCGCAGGAGCGCGGATTCTTCGCGGCGCAGGAATTGGAGGTCGAGCTTGTGCGCGAGATCGGCTGGGCCACGGTGCGCGACCGCCTCATCCACGGGGATCTCGACGCCGCGCACGCGCTCGCGGGACTGCCTTTCGCCTGCACGCTCGGCCTCGGCTGCGTGGCCACGCCCTGTATCACCGCGCTGGTGCTGAATCTCCAGGGCAACGCCATCACGCTCTCCAACGATCTCTGGAACGCCGGCGTGCGCGACGCCGTCACGCTCGGCGAATGGTTCCGCAGCGAACGCCGCCGCGAACCGCTCACCTTCGGCATCGTCTTTCCCGTCTCCTCCCACCGCTTCCTCCTGGAGAAGTGGCTGCGCCTCGGCGATCTCGTGCCGGACCGCGACGTGCGTTTCGTCGTCGCGCCGCCTCCGCAGATGCCCGCCAATCTCAAGGCCGGCCATCTCGCCGGGTTCTGCGCCGGTGAACCGTGGAACTCCGTCGTCGTGCAGTCGCGCGACGGCTGGTGCCCGGCCACCAGCGCGCAGCTCGCGCCGGAACATCCCGAGAAGGTTCTGATGGTCCGGCGCGCCTTCGCCGAAGAACAGCCCGACAACCATCTCCGGCTCGTGGCCGCCGTGCTCGCCGCCTGCCGCTACTGCGCCGATCCCGCGAACCACGACGAGATCGCCGCCCTCCTCTCCCACCGGCGCTATGTCAACGCGCCCGCCGAACTCGTCCGCCGCAGCTTCGGGACGCGCTTCGATCCCGGCCACGACCGCCCCGCCGCTTCGGGCCCGTTCACCGTCTTCCACGGCGGCGACTGCAACGCGCCGACGCCCGAGAGCGGTTCCTGGGTGCTGCGCAACTGCCTCCCCGGCGCCGTCCCCGGAAGCTCCTTCTCTTCCATCCTCCACCAGGTTTTCCGCCACGACCTCCACCTTGCCGCCAGCGAACTCGTCACCAACCCCCATGAAACAACCCCATCCCTCGTCCAAAACTTCCCTGCTTAACCGCCGCGCCTTCCTCGGCCGCAGCGCCGTCGCCGCCGGGGCCGCCGCCCTCTTCGGCGGGCTGCCGCGCGGCTGGGTCGGCAGCGTCTATGCCAGCGACGCGCCCGAGACCGCCAAGCTCCGCTGCGGCATCATCGCCCTGACCGACTGCTCGCCGTTCGTCGTCGGCGCGGAGAAGGGCTTCTTCAAGAAATACGGCGTCGAAGTCACCATCGCCAAGGGCGCGAACTGGGCGGCCATCCGCGACTCGCTCTCCTCCGGCGACAACCAGATGACGCACATGCTCATCGGCATGCCCATCGCCTCCACCATGGGTCTGCTCGGTTCGCCCAAGAAGCCGATGGTCATTCCCTGGCTGGTCAACCGCAACGGCCAAGCCATCACGCTGAAGTCCGAATGGAACGGCAAGGTCGGCGCCGATCCCAAGGCCATCAAGCCCTTCGTGGACAAGGCCAAGTCCCTCGGCGAACCGCTCACCTTCGCCATGACCTTCCCGCCCGGCACCCACGCCATGTGGATGCGCTACTACCTCGGCGCCGGCGGCATCAACCCCGACAAGGACGTCTCCCTCATCACCGTCCCGCCTGCCCAGATGGTCGCGAACATGAAGGTCGGCAAGATGGACGGCTTCTGCGTCGGCGAGCCCTGGAACGCCCGCTCCATCGCCGAC
>CBFGQE010000535.1:0-2769 GCA_965650815.1 uncultured bacterium | reverse complement strand
CCGTTGCTCGAAGGTTTCGCCCATCTTCAGCCGCATGTAGCGGCGCAGGCCAGAGAGATGCCCGGTGTGGGTGAAGACCACCTTCTTGCCCGCCTGTTCGAGGCTTTCGACCAATTGGAAAAGCAGGCGGCTCGCGCTTTCGTTCACGGAGAGCACGCGTTTCAGGTCGATCAGCAAATGATGGAAGGAGCCGAGGCCGTCCATGACGTCGCGCACCAGCACTTCGGCCGTGCTGAAGGAAAGATGGCCCTGGAGCTGGTAGGTCACGATCTGGCGGCCGTGTTGTCGCAGCGTCTCGGCCTGCACGGGGGTGCGGACGCGGCTGGAGTTCAGTTCGGCCGCGTTGAACTTGAGCCGGATGGTCGAGCGCCCCACCGCCGGCCGGCTGAAGAGATGGAGATCGAAGTGCCGCGACAATTCCTGGCACACACGGATGCCGCGCACGCTGTTGCCGTGGGGATCGAGGCGCGGGGAAAAAACGCCGATGCCGAGCTGTCCCGGCAACACGGCCAAAACGCCGCCCGCCACGCCGCTCTTCGCAGGCAAGCCCACGCGGAAGATCCATTCGCCGGCGAAGTCATACATGCCGCAGGAGCTCATCACGCCGAGCACGCTCTCGACGTATTCGCCGCGGATGGCCTGCTTGCCAGTGACGGGATTCACGCCCCGGTTCGCCAACGTGGCCGCCATCACGCCGAGGTCGCGGCAGGTGACGGAGACGGCGCACTGGCGGAAATACATTTCCAACACGGGCGTGGGGTCGGAGGTGAGGATGTCGAAATTCCGCAGCATGTGGCCGATCGCGCGGTTGCGGTGGCCGGTCTCGCTCTCGGAACGATAGACCGTGTCGTCCACCGGAAGCTCGCGGCCCGCGTAGGCGGAGAGCATGTCCTGGATGCGGCGGAAGCGGCCTTCGGCGGACTTGCCGAGGACGAGGCCGGTGGTGGCGATGGCCCCGGCGTTGATCATCGGGTTGCGCGGACGGCCGCTGCCGGGTTCGAGGCTGATGGAGTTGAAGGCGTCACCGGTGGGCTCCACGCCCACCTTGCGCTCCACTTCGGCCCGGCCCTGGTCCTCCAGCGCGAGCCCATAGACGAACGGCTTGGAGATGGACTGGATGGTGAAGGGCCGCCGCGAATCGCCGACCTCGTAGATCGCCCCCGTGGCGGTGACTAGGCAGATGCCGAACCAGTCGGGGTCCGCCTTGGCCAGCTCAGGGATGTAGGTGGCTACCTCTCCCGAGGTTTCCCGGCGACACTCCTCATACAGTCTTTGCAAGTGCTGCATCACCGGCGAAAGGAGCGGGGCTTCGTAGGATGTCGTCATGGGGTGCTTCGAGGGACGCGGCGGGAGGCGCGCGGCGCGGAGACTGGCGAGGCCCCTCCCGCTCGGCAAGAAAGCTCTGTTGACCCGGTGGGCCGGACCGGGAAAGCGTCGTTCGTCCTCCCGTCCATGTTGAACCGAATCCGCCAGCTCCTGCGCGCCTGGATGCCGGACCCGCGTCCGGAGCATCTTCGGCGCGGCGCTCTGGGCGAAACCGCCGCCCGGAAACATCTCTCGGGGCACGGCCTGAAATTCCTCGCGGCGAATGTCCGCGGAGGCGGCGGGGAACTGGATCTGGTCTTCCGCGACGGCGATTGCCTCGTCTTCGTGGAGGTGAAAACCCGTTCCGGCGAAGACTGGACGCGCCCCGCCGCCGCCGTGAACGCCTCCAAGCGCGCCAAAGTCTTCCGCGCCGCCCAGGACTACCTGTCGCGCCTGTCCGATCCACAGGTGAAATACCGCTTCGACATCGTGGAAGTGCTGCTCGACGAAGGCGCGGTCCGCGAAGTCCGCCACCTGCCGAATGCGTATCAGGGCGGATGGAAGGCTCGCGAACGGCGGAGGATCTGAGCCGGGATCATGCAGTGAAATGGAGCGAAGACGTGATCGTCCGCGCCCCGTCTGCACCGTTCCGCCTGAGAGGTTCTCGCCGCGAACTGGCGCTAAAGGTTGAAGGCCGGGCAGGGGACCGTCACGTTGCCTCCGGATCGGCCGAGGTCCGGACCATGACCACAGCGAACAAGATCACCGTTCTCCGCATCCTGCTCATCCCGTTCTTCGTGACGGAGATGATCTACTACGTGCGGACCGGCCTGGAGACGCACCGGCTGTTGGCGATCCTGAGCTTCGCCGTCGCGGCCATCAGCGACGGCATCGATGGCTACATCGCGCGCCGCTACAACCAGCGCAGCGAGCTGGGCGCGATCCTCGATCCGCTCGCGGACAAGCTCCTGCTCGTCTCCTCCATCGTCATCCTCAGCCTCGACAACGGCGACCGGTTCCCGCGCATCCCGCTCTGGGTCACCATCGCCATCATCAGCCGCGACATCGTCCTCACCATTGGGGCCGGTTTGATTCACTACGTCGTCGGCGACGTGAAGGTTCGCCCGCGCCTCCTCGGCAAGCTCGCCACCGTGCTCCAGATGGCGATGGTCGTCTGGGGCATCCTGAAGTGGGACGTCGCGGGGTTCGAACGCGTCTGCGCGGCGGCGGCCCTCGTCACCGTCGTCTCCGGCCTGATCTACGTCTGGGACGGCATGAACCAGCTCGGCAAGAGCCCCAAAAGCTCCGCGTCGCGCGAATCCTGAACGCCACTTGCGCCCGGGCTTTCGCTGAATAGTTTCCCGCCGCCATGCCCGCTTCATCCAAAAAAACCGCCGTCAAAGCCGCGAAGAAGAAAACCTCCGGCGTTCCCGCCCAAGGCAGCGCCGGCCCGCTCGCCCAGCC
>CBFGQE010000534.1:0-2773 GCA_965650815.1 uncultured bacterium | reverse complement strand
CCTTGTCGGTCTTTTCCCAGGTCAGATCGGCGTCGTCCTTGCCGAAGTGGCCGTAGTTCGTGGTCTTGCTATAGATCGGGCGGAGCAGGTTGAGCTGCTTGACGATGTCGGCCGGCTTGAAGCTGAAGACCGCTTCCACGGCCTGGGTGATCGCCTCGTCGGTCAATCCGCCCTGGGCGGTTCCGAAGGTGTTCACGTAAACGCTGACCGGGTTCGGATGGCCGATGGCGTAGGCGAACTGCACTTCGCAGTGCGTGGCCAGACCGGCGGCGACGACGTTCTTCGCGACGTAGCGGCCCATGTAGGCGGCCGAGCGGTCCACCTTCGACGGGTCCTTGCCGGAGAAGGCGCCACCGCCGTGACGGCCCCAGCCGCCGTAGGTGTCCACGATGATCTTGCGGCCGGTGAGACCGCTGTCGCCCTGGGGTCCGCCGACAACGAAGCGGCCGGTGGGATTGATGAGGAACTCGGTCTTGGGCGTGAGCAGGCCCTTGGGCAGGACCTTCTTGATCACTTCCTCGATGCAGAACTCCTCGATCTCCTTGTGCTCGACGCTCGCGGCGTGCTGCGTGGAGATGACGACGTTGGAGATCGCAACCGGCTTGTCGTCCTCATACACCACGGAGACCTGCGACTTGGCGTCGGGACGGAGCCACGGGGCCTTCTTGCCGGCCTTGCGGATCTTGGTCAGCTCGCGGCCGAGACGGTGCGCGAACATGATCGGCGTGGGCATGAGCTCGGGGGTCTCGTTGCACGCGTAGCCGAACATCAAACCCTGGTCGCCGGCGCCCTGCTCGGCCGTCTTCTTGCCCTTGGCCTTCTTCGCGTCGACGCCCTGGGAAATGTCGGGGCTCTGCGCGGTCAGGTAGTTGTTGATGAAGAGCGTGTCGGCGTGGAACACGTCGTCGTTGTTCACGTAGCCGATGCCGCGGATGGCCTCACGGATGACGTGGTTGTAGTCGAACTTGGCCTTGGTGGTGATCTCGCCGCCGACCACGACGACGTTGCTCTTCACGAACGTCTCGCATGCGACGCGGCTGAATTTGTCCTGCGCCAAGCAGGCGTCGAGAATCGCGTCCGAGATGGTGTCGGCAACCTTGTCCGGATGGCCTTCGCCTACGGACTCCGAAGAAAAGATGAATCGTTTGCTCATTGAATGTCGTGAATAGATCGGTCGTTCCAAGGAACGTATTGACGTATCAAGATGCGACGATAAGAACAATGTCGAGCCGGTCAACGGAGAAGTTCCGAAAGTTTCCGGCCCGCCCCAGCCACCCATGAACAGCCACTGGAGAAACTTAGCCACCGCGGTGGGCCTGCTCCTCGTCGCGGGCTTTCTGACGGCTTGTGGTGAACGGGAGAAGCCAGTCACCCGACCCTTCGTGCTGCCCGAGGAACTGCGCTACGAACGCGCCAAGGTTCCCGACGAGCAGAACGCCATCCTCGTATGGCGCGAAGCCGTCACGAATTGGGTTCGCCTTGATGCCTCGGTCAAAGGAGCCTTGTCGGTCGCATGGAGATCCGATGCCGCCGCACCGGACGCCAGCCAACAAAACGCCATCCAATCGGCCGTCCGCAGCAACTCCGTCGCCCTTGCCCTACTGGAGTCCAGCCTCGCCAAACCCAAATCCCAGTGGCCGGAGCTGCCTTCCTTGGGGGAAGAACCCACCCTTCCTGCTTTGGCCGATCTGCTTCGCCTGCGGCTCTTCCAAGCCCACGAGCTTCGCCGGCAAAGCCGCTTCGATGACGCCGCTCAGCACCTGCTCGGTTCGCTGGCCTTGGCGGAGCGGGCGGTAGGCTCGGACGGTCTCGTGATCCACTACACGATTGGTCGCCCGCTTCGCAGCTTGGTCCAACAGTCCATCTTCCTGGTGGCGCTCGATCCGGATTGCCCGGAGCCGGTGCTGGCCCGCCTCCTCGTCAAACTTCCATCATTGGACTCCGAACATAAAACCCACCGGGATGCGCTCAGCGCCGAGTTGCGCCACTTGATCAACCACCCAGTGGACCCGGTGAAACTGGCGGAGCTCTGGGCCAAGTCCATTGCCGACGACCCGTCGGTCTTCGAGACGATGATTCCAGAGACGCTGCATCGGGCCTACCGGGTGTTCATGACCCCGGATCTGGTGGCGGGGCATCCCCTGCCGTTGGACCATGACCAAAGCCTCGCCGTTACCTCCGGCCACTATCTGCGGCATCTCAGAAACGCCACCAATGCCTGGGCCCACAAAGAACCGGACCCGGACGACATGGAAGAAATCCAAGAGGCCCTTCTCAAAGATGCACGGGCGATTCTCAAGGCGGCGGAGCGCGCGGAACTGCCCTTGGGCGACGCAGCCATCGCCAAAGTGCGCCCCGCCTACAACCGCTTCCACGATCCCGTCGGCCGCCTCTACCGCGCGATTCCCGAACTCGTCTCTCCATCGGCAACCCGGGTCTTCGAAGCCAAGGTCCAACGCGAAGCGCTGCGGGCCGTTCTGGGGCTGAGAATCTTCCAGCTTCGCCACCAGAGGCTCCCGGAAACGCTGGATGAAATGGTCCGCGAAGGGATTCTGTCGGCACTTCCGCACGACGCCTTCGCCTCCGCTACCCTTCGCTACTCCAAAGACCGCGAGATCGTCTGGAGCATCGGCCCGGACGGGGAAGACGACGACGGCGAAGGAACACCCGGAAGGCCAGGAACAGGCCCCGATTCCGTCTGGTCTGTATCCCCCATGCCATAACGCTCCCGCCACTCACCGATCCATGTCCGCCACCCTCAAATCCCTCCGCC
>CBFGQE010000533.1:0-2777 GCA_965650815.1 uncultured bacterium | reverse complement strand
GCGACCAGATGCAGACCCCGCCGATGGTCTCCGCCGTGAAGAAGGACGGCGTGCCGCTCTACAAGCTGGCCCGCAAGGGCGTCGAAGTGGAGCGCAAGCCCCGGCTCGTCCACATCTACGGCTTCAAGATCCATTCCTACACGGAGCCCGACGCGACGTTCCGCGTGGCCTGCACCAAGGGCACCTACATCCGCAGCCTGGCCCACGAGCTCGGGCAGAAGATGGGTTGCGGCGCGCACTTGAAGACCCTTCGCCGCACCGTTTCCGGCAAATACAACGTGGCCGACGCCCTCCCGCTCGACCAGTTGCTGGCCCTGCCGCTGAGCGATCTGGAGAAGCGCGTCATCCCGTTCCTGAAGCTCGCGCAGAACGAGCAGACCGTCTGAGGCCGAGGAAGCCCCCATGCGCCAGACCAGCCACGCACCGGACCTGAACACGGGCCTGCCGGTGTGCGCGGCCATCGGCGTGTTCGACGGCGTTCATCGCGGACATCAGGAGATCCTGCGCCGCGTCCGCGCCCATGCGGCGGCGGAGCAGGGGACTTCGCTCGTCATCACCTTCGACCGCCATCCCAACACCGTGGTCGCGCCCGACCGCGCGCCGCTGATGCTTTCGCCGCTGGGTCAACGGCTGCGCCTGTTGGAGGAAAGCGGCCTCGACGCCGCGCTCGTGCTGCGGTTCGACGCCGCCATGAGCCGCGTCACCGGCGAGGACTTCGTGCGCGGATTGTGCCGCGATCTGGGCACGCTCCGGTCGTTGAGCGTCGGCGAGGAATTCACCTTCGGCCATCGCCGCAGCGGCAACGTCGCGCTGCTCCACCGGCTCGGCGAAGAACTGGGCTTCCAAGTCGATCCCGTGGCCGGGATCGAGCTCGACGGCGTGCGCGTCAGCAGCACCCGCATCCGCGAATTGATCCAGACCGGCGACCTCGCCGGAGCCGCGCGCTTGTTGGGCCGCAACCCTTCGCTGGCCGGGCGCGTCGTCCCGGGCGATCAACTCGGGCGAAAGATCGGATTTCCCACGGCCAACCTCTACGTGGCGGGTTTGGTCACGCCGCCCTTCGGCGTCTATGCCGGTCGCACGCAGTTCCAAGGACGATCCTGGAAAGTCGCCCTCAACCTCGGCGTTCGCCCCACCGTCGCCCAGGCCGTGCCGCAGCTCCGGGTCGAAGCCCACTTGATCGATTTCGACGGCGAGCTGGTCGGACAAGAGCTGGAGATCGAACTCCTCGAACGCCTCCGTCCCGAGATGAAGTTCCCCGACTTCGCCGCCCTCAGCGCCCAGATCGGCGAAGACGTCGCCAAGGTCCGTCGCCTGGTTCCGTAGCGATTCCTCGCAGGTTGCTGTTCTGCCGTCCGACAGGTTCTTTCGTCTCTTGATGCGGAGGATTTCGGCGCGACTGTGTCGGCACGTCCTTCCTTGATGCGGTCTGCATTGCCGTCGTCGGGCGGGGCGTTGTCGTGATGAAATCCAGATTTGTCGTTCTGGCCGCCGTGGCTGCGGTCCTGGTGGTTGTCGTGGGGGTGAAGTTCTCCAGTCCTGCTCCTGTCCGAACCGCGCCTTCCGTGTATTCAGCGGGCACGCCGCCCGATCCGCTCCCGCCGGCGGGTTCAGTGCCTGCGGCTGTGCCCACCGTGGCGACAACGACGACTTCGGCGGCTCCAACCAACACGGTCGCGACGGATCGCCAGTTTGATCGTTCGGTCAATCCTTACGCCGCCGCGCTCAAACAGCCCGGCCGTTCCAAACGCGCGTGGGACGCGGGCTTCATCGACACGCTGCGGAACGCGGAGGCGGGCGCGCCCGTCGTGTTCGAGCTGACCGGTGGCCGGACCGCACGGGGCGAAGTGCGGATCAAGACGCTGCGCGGTGACGACATCTCCTACGTCTCCGGCGTGCTGACCGAGCCGGAGCCGGGAACGTTCTTCTTCATCAAGCCGCCGCAGCTCGGCAAGGCGGGCAAAGCCGTCGGCGTCGTGGAGTTTCCTGCCAGCCAGACGGCCTATCGCGTCGAGCCCACCGGCGTCGGTGGCGAGCCGGAGCTGTGGGAACGCCGTCTGGACGAAGTGATGTGTGTGAACTTCGCGGCCCGCTTCGCCGCCGCCATCGCCGCGCGGGAGACGAATGCCATGGCCATTCCGCCGCTCCGGCCGGACCTCGTGCCGAACCCGGTGCCGTCCTACAACAGCAACGTCGTTTCCCTCCAGAGCCTGCCCGGTGCGAAGGGCGTGCTGCTGCTCGATTTCTTCGGCGGCTACACCCCGAGCTGGGGCGGCGTGAACTACGTGCGGCCGGCGGCGGCGAACAACTCGACCATCCGCGAGGTTTGGAAGCGCGTGGCCGAGGACTACATGCCCTTCAACATCAACGTGACCACCGATGTGGCCGTCTATCTCGCCGCGCCGGAGACGAGCCGCCAGCGCTGCGCGTTCACCGACACGCCGGTCACGGCGGCGGGCGTGGCTTACTTTGGCTCGTGGAACTGGGGCGGCGACGTGCCGTGCTGGTCCGTCTATACCACCGGCAAGAGCGCCGCCGAAGTGGCCTCGCACGAGGTCGGGCACACGCTCGGTCTGAGCCACATGGGAAACACCAACGACGAATACGAAGACGGCCACGGCAGCGGCCCCACGGGTTGGGCACCGATCATGGGCGTGGGCTACTACCAGAACGTCTCGGCCTGGACGCGCGGGGAATACGAGAACGCCAACAACACCCAGAACGAGCTCAACGTCATCGTCTCCGACAACAACGACGTGGACTACCGCGCCGACGAC
>CBFGQE010000532.1:0-2779 GCA_965650815.1 uncultured bacterium | reverse complement strand
GAACGCGGTGGAGGCCCCACCATTCTTCGTCCGCCTGGCCGTCGGGGAACGCGCCATTGGCCCAGCCGCCGGCGTTGTGCAGCGAGGCGTTGCCCGCTTTCCACCATTCGTCGCTCCACGAAAACACCGCGCCACCGGACGCAACCGCTCGGTTCGTCTCCAGTTCGCCCCAGAGCTTCAGCAGCCACTCGGCGGGCACGCGGGCGTTGTCGGCGAACTCCCCGCCGGTGCGGGCGTCATGGGCGTCGAGGCCGAACTCCGTGACGAAGAGCGGCTTGGTCGAAGCGGTGGCGTAGTCGGTGAAGAGCGCCTTGAAGCTGTCGCCGCGATACACCTGCACGCACCACGCGTGGAGATTGGTCATCGTGGCGTTCCGCGCGGCGATGGACGACATCAGGTTGTAGTCGCTGAGCGCGGTGGTGACGAGATGGTCGGGATCGGCGCGCCGGACCTCGCCCGCCAAGGCGTTGAGCGCGGGCCAAAGCGAGGAGAGCGAAGGGTTCCACCAAGCACCGTTCAGTTCGTTGCCCAGGAGATAACCGAGCACGGCAGGATGGCTCCGGGCGTTGGTCGCGATCTGGGACCATTCGTTCTTCAACGCGTTCAGCGCCGTGGCGGAGGTCCAGTCGGTGTTCGGATCGATCCAGCGGTTGATCAGGACGCGGATGGGGCGATGGCCACCGTTCCAGCACAAGTCGAGGAACTCGGTGTGGTCGCCATCCGGCGCCCAGCCATAGACGCGGACGGTGTTCACGCCCATGGCCCGCATCCGGGGCAGATCGCGCAGGTAGATCGTGCGCCACGCGGGGGTGAAGAAGTCGCCGTTGGGCGTCATCTCGCCGGTGTGGCCGATGGGATTGGGCGCGTAGCAGACGCCGCGCATCTGGAAGGGCTGGCCATCCAGCAGGACGACGCGGTTCGAGACTGTGACGGTTCCGGCGAAGGCGACAGGACACCCAGCGATGCAAAGAAGAAGGAGCACGAGACCGAGCCGGAACGATGCAGTCGATGGGAAGGCGGAAAGCCGGAGGGTCCAAAGTAGGACAGGCTTCCAGCCTATCCCCGAAGTCTGTGCGGAGTCGTTCAACAGTGAGTCCCTTGATTCCAATGGCGCTCTTCGGGATCTCCGCGCCTCACGGGTCAGCCTGGAAGCCTGACCTACCTTGAACGGAATGCCTCCGGCTGAACTGACGCGGTCGGCCCACCTCTGACCCCTCCGAGGAGGAGAATTGTGGACGTGCGTCCGGTGGCCGGATGGTGTTCTGCCTTGTCCCCTCCTCGGAGGGGTTAGGGGTGGGTTCCGGGAAGCCCAAGCGTGAAGTGGGTTGGCAGATACGCAGCGGCGACGCGCGTCAGACGTCGATCACGGGACCGCTGCCCTTGTCGTCGTCGTCGCGGTCCAGGCGGCGATGATCGGACGCCGGGCCGGAGTTCGGGGTTCCGCCGCGCTGGACGCGGACCTTGGTTTCGGAAACGCCGGTCACCAGGCCGAGAACGGTGGAGACCACGCTGATGACGATGCCGCCGAAGAGCGCGGGCCAGAAGCCGTCCACGGTGAAGCCGGGCCGGAGCAGCCAGCCCACGAGGCTGAGCAGGGCCGCATTGATGATGAGGAAGAACAGCCCGAGCGTGAGGATGAGCAGCGGCAGGGAGAGCAGCAGCAGCAAGGGCCGCAGAATGGCGTTGAGCACACCCAGAAGGAGCGAGGCCAGGACCAGGTGGTGCCATTCCTGGAATTCCACCCCGGGCACGAAGCTGGCCGCCAATACGGCTACCGTGTTGATCGCCCAACGCTGGAGAAACAGTTTCACTGGCGGCGACGCTACGGCACAAACGGTGTTTCGGCCAAGGAGGAGGATTCGAGGATCGTTCTTCGGGAGCGGCGCGAGAACGCCACTTCACCCACTTGGCCCGCCGAGGAGGACGCGGGCCTTTCTACGGTGCGGTGGCGGTCCGTTGAGGCCTAACGACCCAAGTTCAGCGAGCCGGCCCACGGGACGCAATGATTGCAACCGCGACGCTCACGCCGGGGTCGCTGCAGCGCATGGTTAGGCCACATATGCCTCCACACTCTCTGCCATGTCGCGCCACTGGTCGCGTGTAAACGCAGCGTGACCCGCAACAACGACAAGCTCGTCTGTTCGTAGAATGATCCGAAAGCTCTGCAGAAAATTGGACGGCAGGTCGCTCGGGCCAACCAATGTAACGCCAGGCTCATCCACTGAGAACGGTGCTGCGTGCTCGGAGAACACATAAACTTTGCGCGTGTGATGTGGAACGAGATGTCTGACAACCGTGCGCAAACACCCAGCCATCTCATCGGGAGAGACGTGAATCGTCAGGTTCTCGTGTGTGGCTTTGAAGCGCATCGCGGGGTGTGGCCTAACATTGTCATTGAGCCTCAGCGCTTGCAGCCTATCACGGCTGGGCGCTCTCGGGCTGCTGTTGCTGGTCGGTGAATGCCAAGCAATGGTTTTTTTACGAACCGGGCCTCACTTCTTCGCGTGCTGGATCAGGATCTGAGCGCTCACCCGGCCGCCTTCGCCGCTGGTGAACGTGTGCCGCCGGCCTTTGAATTCGTAGACGACGACCAGCGCCTTGTTCCAGCCCGGGGTGGGATCGGCCTGGAGCCATTCGGGTTTCGCGGTGAACTCGAGCGTCGGCTGGTGGACCAGGCTGTTCACGCGGTAGGTCACATCGGCATACGAGGTGCCGGAGCCATACACGGCGGAGATCACCAGCAGGTCGTCGGCAATCGACGCGACGGGAGCGCCGGGCT
>CBFGQE010000531.1:0-2781 GCA_965650815.1 uncultured bacterium | reverse complement strand
GACCAAGCACTGGCTTGAGCACGTCCCAGCGGGAAGCCTTGCGTTGCCGGAGGCGGTTTCAGTCGGCTAAGGTTCGTTGCCTCTTCCCATGAAACGCCTCCCTCTCATCGCCTTTTGGCTTCGTTCACCCGTAGGCTTGGCGCTGGCTCTGGCGGCGCTGGCCGGAGAGTTTTTTCGCCCGGCTTTCGCTGCTGCTCCGCACATCGCGCTGCACTCCGGTCCCGGTCTCGCGGCGAAGTATCCGGGCGATGTCGGCATTGCGGACGACCCTCGCGTCTTCTTCGTGGAGAACTTCGAGGAACCTTCGCTGGGCGAAATGCTGGCGCGCTGGGAAGCCGTCGGCTCCACGAACGAAATGGCCTTCACGAACGACGTAGCGACGGGCAGCGGCGGCCGGCAATCGCTTGTGATGGATCGCCAAACGGGTCAGGGAGCCACGCTCTATCGCCGGTTGAAGAACCGGGACGGAGGCTGGGGCGCGGACCGGGTCTTCGCCCGCTACTACGTGAAGATCGATCCCGACTGCGGCGAGATCCACCACTTCGGCACCTGTCTCGGCGGCAACTGGCCCGCCACCCGTTGGCCCTCGGTGAAGGCCGGTTTCCCGACCGACGGCGCGAAGTCCTTCTGGTCCGGCATCGAGCCCTTCGGCCAGTCCTGGACCTGGGACTTCTACACTTACTGGAGCGAGATGCGCGGCAGCCCGCCGCGCGGCCAGACCTGGGGCAACAGCTTCATCCAGGACAAGAAGCTCAGGGTCGAGAAGGGCCGCTGGGTCTGCATCGAGCACATGATCCGGATGAACACCGTGGGCGACACCGACGGCGAACAGGCGCTGTGGATCGACGGCAAGCTGGTCAGCCATCTGGGCAAGGGCTTTCCCAAGGGCGTGTGGAAGTTCGACCGCTTCTTCCCCGGCCAAGGCGGCGACGGCATTCGTTGGAACCGGGAGAAGGGCGAGCGCGAACCGCTCAAGACTCCGGTGGATGGAGCGCCGTTCGAGGGCTTTCGCTGGCGGACGGTGCCGGAGCTGAACGTAAATTTCCTCTGGCTCTACGTCTATACCGAGAAGCCCGCCGGCCATCGCATCCGCGCGCAGTTCGACGACGTGGTCGTGGCCACGGAATACATCGGGCCGATCCGGACGCGGGAATAAGGTGGTTCGCGGAATTGGACACGGCCCCCCCTGGCCCCTCCAAGGAGGGGAACTGTTGAGGCGCGTCCGGTAGTCTGATGACGCCCTGCCTTATCCCCTCCTTGGAGGGGCCAGGGGTGGGTTTCCCGCTTCGTCTAGAACGTCCCTGTCGTTCGCCCAGCCACACGCCCCTTGCTCCCGATTCCTCCGGTCCCTACGCTCCCCGGCCTAATGTCTCTGAAAGCTGGCATCGTCGGTCTGCCCAACGTCGGCAAGTCCACCCTGTTCAACGCCGTCACCCGCACCCGCAAGGCGCAGGCGGCGAACTACCCCTTCTGCACGATCGATCCCAACGTCGGCATCGTCACCGTGCCCGATGAACGCCTCGCCGTCCTCCAGAAGATCGCCAAGACCAACGTCGTCATCCCCGCCGCCATCGAGTTCGTGGACATCGCCGGGCTGGTAAAGGGCGCCGCCGCCGGTGAAGGCCTCGGCAACAAGTTCCTCAGCCACATCCGCGAGGTGGACGCCATCGTGCAGGTCGTCCGCTGCTTCGAGGATGCCGACATCCATCACGTTGCCGGCACTGTCGATCCCGTCCGCGACATCGAGGTCATCAACACCGAGTTGATCCTTGCCGACCTTGAAGCCGTCACCAAGAAGCTCGAACGCGTGGCCAAGGACGCCAAGCGCGGCGACAAGGTCGCCATCGCCGAGCAGGCCGTTCTCCAGAAGCTCCAACCCGTGCTCAACGCGGGCAAACCCGCCATGCTCGCCGAGCTCACCACCGAGGACAAAGTCATCTCCAAGGCCCTGTTCCTCATGACGGACAAGCCCACGATCTTCGCGTGCAACGTGAAGGAGAGCGACCTCGCCACGGCCGATACGAACCCCTACGTGCTCAAGGTCCGCGAATACGCCAAGACCCACCTCGCCTGCGAAGCCACCGTCATCAGCGCCCAGATCGAGAGCGACCTCGTCGATCTGACCGAAGAAGAAGCCAAAGCCTTCTTGGCCGAGCTCGGGGTGAAGGAATCCGGCGTCGGCGCCCTCATCCGCGCCACCTACCATCTGCTCGGCCTCCGCACCTACTTCACCGCCGGCGAGAAGGAAGTCCGCGCCTGGACCATCCATAACGGCGACACCGCGCCGCAGGCCGCTGGCGTCATCCACAGCGATTTCGAGCGCGGCTTCATCAAGGCCGAGACCGTCGCCTACAAGGACCTGGTGGAATGCGGCTCCGTCGCCGCCGCCCGTGAAAAGGGCCTCTACCGAATGGAGGGCAAAGAATACGTCGTCAAAGACGGCGACGTCCTGCTCTTCAAGTTCAACGTGTAAAGCAGGACAGGCATCCTGCCTGTCACGGGCTCCCGGTGGGGTCGCGTTGTCGCGCGGCCCAAACATCCGGAGGGAATCAGCGCAGCGCCGTTTCCGTTCCGGCAACCGCGACACAGTCCTATGGAACACAGCTTCTGGCACCAGCGGTGGGAGAAGGGCGAAACCGCCTTCCACGAAAGCGACTTCAACCCGCTGCTCGTGAAGCATTGGCCCCGGTTGGCTCTCCCCGAGGGGAGCCGGGTCTTCGTGCCGCTCTGTGGCAAGACCCTCGACATCGGCTGGCTCCTCGCCCGCGGGCACCGCGTCGT
>CBFGQE010000530.1:0-2781 GCA_965650815.1 uncultured bacterium | reverse complement strand
GGCGCGGGAAGGTTCGAGGCGGTGGCTTGGCGACGTTCCTGGAGGCGGGTGATGGTGAGAGACGCGGCGAAGAGGAGGAAGCCGACGAGCACGATGATCGGGCCCGGTTGCACATCCATCGGCGAATTCGAGACCACCAGCCCGGTGACGACGGAGGCGATCGCCGTGGCCAGCGAGATCGCGAGGATCTTGGCCATCGTCCGGCCCCAGAGCATTCCGATGACGCCGGGGAAAATGAGCAGCGCGGTCACGATCAGGACGCCGACGACGCGCGTGGAGAGGACCACGGTCGCGGCAATGAGCAGGATCAGCCCGTAGCGCAGGAAGAAGGTCGGCACGCCGGTCACGCGGGCGAGGTCTTCGTCGAAGGTCCACGAGCCGAGCCAGCGCCAGGAGCGCAGGACGAAGAGCGTCGCCAGCAGCGCGACGCCCGCGAGCAGCCAGCATTCGAGCGGATTCACCGCGAGGATGCTGCCGAAGAAAAAGTGCTCGAGATTGCCGGAGGCCCGTTTCTTCAACGACAGGAGCACCACGCCGAGCGAGAAGGCGGCGAGGTAGCAGACGCCCACCGCCGTGTCGGAGGAAACGCGGCGGTGTCCGCCCACGTAGGCCATCGCCGCCGCCACCACGCAGGTGAAGACGAAGCTGATGATGTAGGCGGGCAGGGAGGGATTTGGTCCGGTGTTCAGCAGGAAAATGCCGAGGGCAAGGCCGCCCAGGCTGGCGTGGGCCAAGCCGTCGGCGGAGAAGGAAAGGCGCCGCAGCACGACGAAGGGCGACAACAGTCCGCAGGTCAGCGCCAGAAAAACACCCGCCAGCAGCGCGCGCAGCAGGAACGGATATTCGGCGATGGAAGTGATGCTCTCGAACATGGAACCGGCGAAGGGTCAGTGATGGTGGTGGTGGCCGTGACCGTGGTCGTGCGGGTGCCCGTGGTCATGGCTGTGCGGCGGCTCGACTTCGCGCCGGGTCTGGTAGCGCTCGAGTTCGCAGCTGTAGGCGGCGTGGACGATCTTGTCGTTCAGGTCACAGGCGGCGCCGTGCCAATGCACGCCCCGGCTGATGCAGGCGATGCGGTCGGCGTATTTCGTGATGAGCGGGATGTCGTGGCTGACGAGAACGACGGTGATGCCCTGGCGGGAAAGCTCGTGGACGATCTCGCAGAACTGTTCCTGGCCGCGCGTGTCCACGCCAGCGGTCGGCTCGTCGAGCAGGAGGATTTCCGGATCGTTCATCAGGGCCCGGGCCAGGAGCAGACGGCGCTGTTGTCCGCCGGAGAGATCCACGACGCGGGTCTGGGCCTGTTCGGTCAGGCCCACGCGGGCGAGCAGCTCCTCGGCGCGCTGGAAGAGCCGCTTGCGGCGCGCGCCGAACACCGGCCAACCGCCTTCGCCGCCCTGCCGCACCACCTCGATGCTGCTGAGCGGATAGTGAGGCTCGATCAGCGTCTTCTGCGGCACATAGCCGATGCGCGGCGTCGGAGAAGCGACCGAGGTCCATTGGAGCTTGCCCGAGGTGGGCTGGAGCAGGCCGACGAGCAATCGGAGGAAAGAGGTCTTGCCGCCGCCGTTCGGCCCGATGATGCCGAGGAATTCGCCGCGCTCCAGATCGAGCGAGATGTTGCGCAGGATGGCGCGGCCGCCGAGGTCCAGCGACATCCCGGCGACCTGCAAAACGTTGTTGGCGCTGCTCATGGCTTGGCCCCGAGGACGCGTTGCAGCGTCGCGAGGTTCTCACGCTGGCGGGCCACGTAGCCGCGCTCCGGCGCGTCGGCCGGAATGCGCTCCAGCGGGTCCAGCCGCTCGACCGAACCGCCGATCTCGCGGGCGATGATCTGGGCGGCGCGGTCCTGAACGTCGGGTTCGGCGAAGACGGTCTTCACGCCGGTTTCGCGGGAGAGATCGACCAGCTTGCGCAGGTAGGCGGCGGAGGGCTCGTCGCCGGGGAACATCTGGATGACGGCGCGTTCGTTCAGGCCGTAGCGGGCGAAGAGATAGCCGAAGGCGCTGTGGAAGGTGACGACGTCCTTGGTCTGGAAACCGGCGGCGGCGGCGGCGAAGTCCTTGTCCAGGGCATCCAGGTCCGCGAGCAACGCGTCGGCGCGCTGCTGGACGACGGGCTGGTTCGTCGGCGAAAGGGCGACCAGTTCGCGCGCGATGTGTTTGACCAGTTCCTTGGCCAGGATCGGGTCCAGCCAGACGTGCGGATCGACGTCCGAGGCTCCGTGGTCGTGGTGGGCATGGCTGTGCCCATGGGCATGGTCATGATCGTGGTCGTGACCGGCATGAGCGTCGTCCTTGGCGAATTCTCCGAGCTGCACGGCGCTGGGTTTGCGCGTCTGCAAGCCGTCGTTCACCGCCACGAGGCGGCGCTTCTCCGCCTTGGCCAGGCGTTCGACCCAGGTGTCGAAGCCGAGTCCGAGCACCAGCACGAGATCGGCGTCGGCGATGAGCTTGGCGGCGGCGGGACTGGCCTCGATGCCGTGCGGGTCTTCGCCGGGCGGGACGAGGCACCGCACCTCGAATTCGGTCCCGGCCAAGGTGCGGGCGAAATCGTGGAGCGGATAGAAACTGGCCACGACCAAGGGCCTCGTGCGCGGCTCGGCCTTGGGCTTGCAGGCGATGAGCCCGCCTGCGACCAGGGCGCAGAGGGCGAGGGCGATGAACTGGATTCGACGCATGGCGGTATCTTGCCCAAACCTGTCAAGGGCCCGGGCGTTCGGCCAAGGTGACAGCCGAAACAGCCAGTCCGCAAGTCCGTGCGGGGAAAGGAGCGCGGGGG
>CBFGQE010000529.1:0-2786 GCA_965650815.1 uncultured bacterium | reverse complement strand
CTCGACGCCGGCTTCGCCACCAACGCGCTCTTCCTCGCCGACCAGATCGCGCGCGCCTGGTCCGAGCGCCTGGCCGCAACGGAGCCTTCGCGGCCGCCGACCGGGCAGGTTTCGGAGTGGGTCTTCCGCCAAGCTTCCGCGCAGTCGGGCGAACACTGGTATGCGCTGGGACTGATCCAGCCCGGCACCAACGCTCTCTCCGCCGCGAAGCTGGCCGGACTGGAAGGCTCGGTGATCACGGGCTGGCAGTTGCTCGGCGAAACGGTTCTCGACCACGTCCAAGGACGGCTGACCGGTCTGTTGGTCGCCACCGTCGCAATCATCGCGCTGTGTCTCTGGGGCGCATTCCGCAACCTCCGCGACACGGCGCTCGCGCTCCTCGTGCTGGTGGCGAGCGTGCTGCTGCTCCTGGCCTTCATGCGCGTCGCGGGTTGGTCCTGGAATCTGCTCAACCTGATGGCGCTGCCGCTCCTGCTCGGCACGGGCGTGGACTATGCCATCCACGTGCAATTGGCGCTGCGGCGTGCGCGCGGCGACTGGGGCGCGGCCTGGCGCTCCACCGGCAAGGCGTTGGCGCTCTGCGGCGCGACCACGGCGGTGGGGTTCGGCTCGCTGGCCTGGGCGGGCAATGCGGGCCTCGCCAGTCTCGGCGCGACCTGCGCGGTCGGCGTGGGCTGCGTGCTGCTGGTGTCGCTCGTGGCGTTGCCACTGTGGTGGAGGGTTGGGCGCGGTGGTGTGGTCCGATCCGTGGTCTTGGCAACGGAGGCCGGACCCACCCCGCTCTACTCCGCGCGCCTCTGGCGTTTGGCTCTGTCGGTCGTTCGCCGACTGCCCGCTCCGTTCTGCCTCTCAGTCGTCCGGGCGGGACTGATGGCTTATCGTTGGCTCCAGCCCGCACGTGTGCGCGTGGTGGCGGAGAACCTTCGCCCGGTCGTCGGCCACCGCGCGGAGGCCGTCGCGCGCCGCGTCTTCGACGAATTCGCCCGCAAGCTCTGCGACCTCTGGCGCTACGAAGCCGGGCTGTCCATCGAACCGCTGCTCAAGCCGCTGACCGGTTGGGAGCATCTCAAGGCCGCCCTTGACGCGAAGCGCGGCGTGCTTCTGGTCACGGTGCATCTCGGCAACTGGGAGTTCGGTGCGCCCTTGCTGGCCGCGCGGGGAATCAAGCTGCTGGTGCTCACCCAACCGGAACCGGGCGCGGGCTTCACCGAGCTGCGCCGCGAGGCCCGCGCGCGCTGGGGCATCGAAACCTTCGTGGTGGGCGACGATCCGTTCGCCTTCGTGGAGATCATCCGGCGTCTGCAAAACGGCGAATGTGTGGCGCTGCTCATCGACCGTCCGCCGGCGGCCAGCGCGGTGGAGGTGGAGCTGTTCGGCCGGCCGTTCCAGGCGTCCGTCGCGGCGGCGGAACTGGCGCGGGCCACGGGCTGCGCCGTCGTGCCGGTGGTGTTGCCGCGCGTGGGGAACGTCTATGGCGCGGAAGTGCTCCCCGTGGTCCAGTATGACCGGGCCGCGCTGGGCAACCGGGCGGCGCGGACGGCGTTGACCGGCGAGATCCTCCGCGCCTTCGAGCCGAGCCTGCGGCAGTATCCCGAACAATGGTTCCACTTCGTGCCGGTGTGGAACGTTTCCTCAACCACAGATGGACACAGATAAACACAGATGGGGGCGGACAGGACTGGGCCTTCAGCGTTCAGAGTTCGGCGTTGAATGTTCAGCGTTCAAAACGCCGAACGCTGAACGTCGAACGCTGAACGTCGAAGGGCCTTCGCGTTGTCGTTCATCTGTGTCCATCTGTGTCCATCTGTGGTTGTTCCTTTCCCTGCTCTTCACCGCGCCGCTCCACGCCCAGGACACTAACGCCCTCCTCAACGCCTGGCTGGAATCGCAGAAGGATCTCCGGAGCTGGTCCGCCGATCTCACCCAGACCCGCACGCTGAAGGCCTTGGCCGCGCCGCTGAAAGCCGAGGGCCGGGTTTGGTTCCAGACGCCCGACCGCTTCCGCTGGGAACTGGGCCAGCCGGTCAAGACCACCGCCGTCCGCCAGGGCAACGATCTCTGGATGCTCTCGCCCGCGTTGAAGCGTGCGGAACACTACCCGCTCGACGGCACCGCGCATGGCCCGTGGCGCGACGCGTCGGCGCTGCTGGAAAGCGGTTTTCCCCGCGACGCCGCTTCGTTCCATGCCCGCTACGAACTGCGGTCGTTCACCGTGACCAACGGGATTTGTGACGTCCGCCTCGTCCCGAAGGCCGACGCGGCGCGGAAGATGATCCCGGCGCTGCTCGTGCAGTTCTCCCTCGCCGAGAAGCAGCTCGTCGCCACCGAGCTGACGCTGGCCGACGGCTCCGTGCTGCGGAACGATTTCCGCAACGTCCGTCAGAACCCGGAGATCCCGGCCGAGACCTTCGCCGCGCCCGACCCCGCCACCTACCAAATCACCGAACCGTGGAAGAAACGTCCCTGACCGCCGCCTTGGCCGCGTTGCCGCACGGCCCCGAGTTCCGCTTCCTCGACCGCCTGACCGCGCTCGATCCCGGTCGCAGCGGCGCGGGGGAGTTCCGCCTGCGCGGCGATGAAGCCTTTCTTCGCGGCCACTTCCCCGGCGATCCGCTGATGCCCGGCGTCCTGCTGCTCGAAGCCGCCGCACAACTGGCCGGAGTGGTGGCCCAGAGCGATCCCGCCATTCCGCCTCTCGCCGGCTTGAAGCTCACCGCGCTGCGCCAGGCGAAGATCCTCGGCAGCGCCCGGCCGGGTCAGACCGTCCACCTCACGGCGAAGATCGA
>CBFGQE010000528.1:0-2804 GCA_965650815.1 uncultured bacterium | reverse complement strand
CATCTCGACATCCTCCTCTGCCACGACATCGAGTTCGTGCCCATGCAGCAGATCGTCGATGAGACCATCCCGGCGCTGAAAAAGATCCAACAGTCCGGCAAGGTCCGCTTCATCGGCTTCAGCGGCTATCCGCAGAAGATCTTCCGCTTCATCTGCGACCAGACCGACGTGGACTGCGTGCTGAGCTACAACCAATACACGCTCCAGAACACGCGCTTCGCCGACGAGACCATCCCCTACCTCAAGGCCAAGGGCGTGGGTGTGATGAACGCCGGCCCCTTCAGCGCCCGCCTCCTGACCAACGCTCCCCTGCCCGCTTGGCTCAAGGAACCCGAGGAAGTGAAAGCCGCCGCCCGCGCCGCCGCCGCCCATTGCGCGGCCAAAGGCGTGGACATCGCCAAGCTCGCGCTCCAGTTCAGCCTCGCGAACCCCGACATCACGACCACCGTCAGCGGCAGCGCGAACCCGAACAACATCCGCAACTGGGCCAAGTGGGCCGCCGAGCCCATCGACCAGCAGCTCCTGGCCGAAGTGCTGGATATCTTCCGCCCCGTGAAGAACCTCGGGCACAAGGAAGGTTTGCCGGAGAACAACTGACCCATACGGATCGGTGTCTTCAGCGATCTCCATATCGAGTTCGCGCCTTTCGTCCCGGTGACGTGACCTCTCTTGGCTCACTTCAGCGGAAGTCTCGTCAATTCCACAGACGGTCCTATCGCCCGGAACGCCAGGTCGGACCGGCGGACGGAACCTGTTCGGCACAGAATCGGGACGCGCCCTCCGGAACCACGCCGCGCAACTTTCCTTTTGAATTCGCCCCGCCACCCGCCAACATCCGCGCTCCATTGACCGGGCCGGACAGGCTTCGGCGAGACCCATGAAACGCACGCACCATTGCAACGAGCTCCGCGCGGAACACGCCGGAAAGACTGTGACTTTGACCGGCTGGGTTCATTCCCGCCGCGACCTCGGCGGACTTCTCTTCATCGACCTGCGCGACCGCGAGGGCCGCACGCAGACGCTCTTTGATCCCGCCGACTTGCCGAAGGACGTTTTCGAAGCCGCCACCCATCTGCACAGCGAATCGGTCATCGAAATCACCGGCGTCGTGCGCATCCGTCCCGCCGGCACGAACAACGACAAGATCCCCACCGGCCAGGTCGAAGTGCTGGTCAAGTCCTGCACCGTCCTGAACCACGCCGCCGTCCTCCCCTTCCCGGTCGATGACCCCGAAGTGGCCAACAAGGTCAACGAAGAGCTGCGCCTCCAGTATCGCTACCTCGACCTCCGCCGCCCGGAGATGATCCGAAACCTCCGCGTTCGGTCGAAGGTCGCCATTGCCACCCGGAGCTACATGGACGAGCAGGGCTTCCTCGAAGTCGAGACGCCCACGCTCTTCAAGTCCACGCCCGAAGGCGCGCGCGAGTTCCTCGTCCCGAACCGCCGCGATCCCGGCACGTTCTACGCGCTCCCGCAGTCGCCTCAGCAGTTCAAACAGATCCTCATGGTCAGCGGCGTGGAACGCTACTTCCAGCTCGCCCGCTGCTACCGCGACGAGGACCTGCGCGCCGACCGCCAGCCCGAGTTCACGCAGGTGGACATCGAGATGAGCTTCATCGACCGCGAGGACATCTACGCGCTGATCGAAGGGTTGCTGAAGAAGGTGTGGAAAACTGCGCTGAACATCGACGTTCCCACGCCCTTCAAGCGCATCAGCTTCGAGGAAGCCCTCAACCGCTGGGGCATCGACAAGCCCGACACCCGCTTTGGCATGGAGTTGGTGGACTTTTCGGAGGAGTTCAAGGGCTCGAAGTTCGGTGTCTTCGGCAACTGCATCGCCAACGGCGGCGTGGTGAAGGCCATCAACGCCCGCGGCCTCGCCGGCGCGACCCAGGGCCAGATCGAGACGATGACCGAAACCGCCAAGGGCTTCGGCGCAAAGGGTCTAGCCTACATCAAGGTCGAGAAGGGCGAATGGAAATCGCCCATCGTGAAGTTCTTCTCTGACGCCGAGAAGGCCGCGCTCACCGCCAAGCTGGAGATCCAGGAAGGCGACCTGATCCTCTTCGCCGCCGACCAGTGGCTCAATGCCTGCGAGATCCTCGGCAAGATCCGCCTCTACTGCGCGGAAGTCCTCAAGTCCCAGGGCAAGCTCACCATCGACCCGACCCGCTTCGACTTCCTCTGGGTCGTCGAGTTCCCGCTGCTCGGTTTCGACCGCGAGATGAACCGCTGGTATTCCAGCCACCATCCGTTCACCGCACCGGTGGCCGAGGACATCCCGCTGCTCAAGACCGATCCGAAGAAGGTTCGCGGCCAGCACTACGACATCGTGGTCAACGGCGTCGAACTCGGCGGCGGCTCGATCCGTATCCACCAGCCCGACGTGCAGAAGACCATCTTCGAGGAACTGCTCCAGATTCCCCCGGACGAAACGAAGAGCCGCTTCGGCTACATGCTCGACGCCTTCAAGTATGGCGCGCCTCCCCACGGCGGCATCGCGCTGGGCTTCGATCGCCTGATCGCGATCCTCTGCGGCACCCCGAGCATCCGCGACGTCATCGCCTTCCCCAAGACTGCCAAGGGCGTCTGCCTCATGACCGACAGCCCGAGCCAGGTTACCCCGCGCCAGCTCCGCGACCTCCACATCGAGGTAAAGGCGGCCAAGAAGGAGTGACTAGGGAGCGTCTTCAAACCTTGTAATTGAGCCAGTCGAGGATGGCGGCGAGGGAGATAGAGGCGAGGAAGTTGGTGGTCAGTTTTGTCGAAACGCGAGGCGACGGAACGGAAACGTTTGAGGCGCT
>CBFGQE010000527.1:0-2820 GCA_965650815.1 uncultured bacterium | reverse complement strand
TCCGAGCGCCAGCAGCTCGATCTGCTCCGCGCCTTCAGCCTCGCCTTCACCCGCCTCGGCGAACCTTCCCCGCTCTGGCGCGCCCGCCTGGTGGCCAAGTTTGATCCGCTCTTCCCCGCCGACAGCCGCCACCTCAACGCCGAGCTGGCCCAGATGCTCGTCTATCTCGATGCCGCCTCCGCCGCGCCCAAGCTCATGGCCGCGCTCAAGTCCTCCCGCATCCAGGAAGAGCAGATCGACTACGCCCGCTTCCTCCGCGTGCAGAAGAGCGGCTGGACGCCCGAACTGCGCAAGGGCTACTTCGAGTGGTTCCTCGACGCCGCCAGCTTCCGCGGCGGGTCGAGCCTTCGCGGCTTCATGCGCGACATCAAGAACGACGCCATCGCCGGCCTCACCCCGGCGGAAAAGGAGTCGCTCAAGTCCGTCATCGAAGCCCAACCCGTCATCAAGCCGCCCGGCGCGGTCCTGGCCGGACGCCAAACCGTGAAGGAGTGGACCGTCGCGGAACTCGCCCCGGCTTTGGACAAGGGGCTGAAGGGCGGACGCAACTTCGAGAAGGGCCGCGAGCTCTTCGGCGCGCTCTGCTCCGCCTGCCATCGCTACGACTCCGAAGGCGCCGCCGTCGGTCCCGACCTGACCGGTGTGGGCGGACGCTTCAGCCCGCGCGACCTCCTCGAATCGATCATCGAGCCCAACAAGGAGATCAGCGACCAGTATGGCAACATCGTCATCACGCTGAAGAACGGCGACGAGGTCGTGGGCCGCATCGCGAACATGAACGGCGACAACCTCAACGTGGCCGAGAACATGTTCGACCCCGGCCACTTCACCAACGTGAAGCGTTCCGACATCGCCAAGATCGAGCCCTCAAAGAACTCGCCCATGCCCGGTGGCCTGATCGACGTGCTTCAGCAGGACGAGATCCTCGACCTGACCGCCTACCTGCTCAGCCGGGGCGACAAGTCGAACCGGATGTTCCGCTGAACATCCGCGTGCTCTTCGCCGCAGAAGACAACGCCCGGCCGAGCAATCGGCCGGGCGTTTTTGTTTGGGCTTCACCCGCACGGACGACGCTTGCCGCCCAAGTCGGCGATTGCCTATGGGTGAAAGCCGGGTATTTCTCGTGCGCCAACGAGTCCACGATCTTCCACTCCATGAAAACGTCCCCCTTCCAGCTCCTGCCGATCCTTGCCTTGGCCCTGTCCGTGGCGACGCTCGACGCTGCGGGAGCCTCGGTGAACATCCCCGTGACCTATAGGGGCTATACTTCGCCCGATGGAACCAACCAGCCGGCACCGGCCATCGACACCCCGGTCAAGCCGAAGGATTCGGGGAATCATGCAACCCACTGGCGCAAAGATCCGGTGACCAACCGGTTGATCCCGGTGTTCCAGGTCGGAACCGGCGAAAACCTCCGGATGCTTTCCTTGGAAGAACTCAAGGCGGCGGCGGAGAACGGCGACACCGCCTGCCAGAAGGAGTTGTCCTACCTCTACGAAACCGGCGTGCAGGGCGTCGGTGTCGATTCGATCCAGGCCTATAAATGGGCGGCCTTGGCCGAGTCGGCAGACGCCGAGAAGGCCCGGCGGAATCTGCGTCGTCTGGAGCTCTTCATGAAGCCCTCCGAGATCGAACAGGCGAAGAAGGCGGTCGCGGATTTCCGGGCCGAAGCGGCCAAGAAGAAGGAAGCCGCCAAAGGCAAAGCGGAAGCGGCTTCCGAGTAGAACGGGCATCCCCCAGCGGAGCGCGGACGTGACCGTCCGCGCTCCTTCAGCGTTCGGAGTTCGGCGTTGAGCGTTCGACGTTTCCGCTCACGGCATTCGTGGCGAACTCCCGTTCGTCGTCACGGGCTCACCGCACCACCCGCGCGCCGCCGCCCTTGATCTGCTTCTCCACTTCGCCGCGCGTGGCCATGGAGGTGTCGCCGGGCGTGGTGCTGGCGAGCGCGCCGTGGGCCGCGCCGTAGTCCACCGCCTTCTGGGCGTCGTTGAACTCCAGGAAACCGAACTGCAACCCGCTCGCGAAACTGTCGCCGCCGCCCACGCGGTCGAGGATCTCCAGCTCGGCGTATTTGCGGCTCTCGTGGAACTTCCCGTCGTGCCAGAGGATGGCGCTCCAGTCGTTCTTCGTGGCCGTGATCACGCGGCGAAGGGTCGTCGCAGCGACCTTGAAGTTTGGATACTCCTTCACCGCCGTCTCGATCATCGCCTTGAAGGCGTCGGTCTCGATGGCGGAGATGTTGTGGTCCACGCCCTTCACCTCGAACCCGAGCGACGCGGTGAAGTCCTCCTCGTTGCCGATCATCACGTCCACATACTTCGCGATCTCGCGGTTCACCTCCTGCGCCTTCTTCAAGCCGCCGATCGTCTTCCAGAGTGACGGCCGGTAGTTGAGGTCGTAGCTGACGATCACGCCGTGCTTCTTCGCGGCCTTCACCGCTTCGACCGTCAGTTCGGCGGTGGAGGCGGAGAGCGCGGCGAAGATGCCTCCGGTGTGGAACCAGCGGGCGCCGACCTTGCCGAAGATGTGGTCCCAGTCGAAGTCGCCGGGCTTGAGCTGGCTGGCGGCGGTGTTGCCGCGATCGGGCACGCCCACGGCACCGCGAATGCCGAAGCCGCGTTCGGTGAAGTTCAGGCCATTGCGCACGGTGCGGCCGATGCCGTCGTCCTCGCGCCACTTGAGGAAGTCGGTCGAGACTCCGCCCTGCATGATGAAGTCCTCGATCAGGTGGCCGACCTCGTTGTCCACGAACGCGGAGCAGACGGCGGTCTTGTAGCCGAAACATTTCCGGAGACCGCGCGAGGTGTTGTATTCGCCGCC
>CBFGQE010000526.1:0-2821 GCA_965650815.1 uncultured bacterium | reverse complement strand
AGTGGACACAAGCCGTCGGTTGAGCTGGTCAAGAAATGACTACATTCAACGCCAGCTGTTCGGACGAAGAGATTCGAAACGCCGTGATCGAATGGTCGGAATGTCTTGCGCAGGGCAGGTATGCGGCCGCTCTCGGAATGTTTCTCCAAACTTCCGAGTCGTTTGGGTTCGAGTGGACGCCTGAACACCTGGAGGATTGGGTTTCCAATTATGGATGCGCCCGGAAAGACTACGATAGTCGAAAATATCGGAAGGTAACTTCGTTGTTCGATCAACCAGATAGCGATCATTTCATTCGGACATCAATTGAAGTCGATCGAGAACATTTGTTCGGCCTAGACCCCGAACAGTATGTCGGCATGGTCCACTACAATAACGTTCCTCTCGACGGTAAGCCAAGCCACCTAACGGCTCGTTTTCACATCAAGCGGATGGACAAAACCACCCTCACACTAGAGTTCCTCGACGTTCATGTGATGTAGTCCGGTGATCGCGCCACCGGACCTATGATCGTTCGCCATGCCGCCTCCTGTCGCCTCAGTCGTTTTCCGCTCGGGCCTTGTCTGTAAGAGGTCGCACCCCCAAAGGTTTCCGCCATGCAGAAGATGTTTGGATTAGTCATTCACGGCGGCGCGGGAGTCATCCGGCGGGAAACGTTGCCGCCTGCGTTGGAGGCGGAATACCGCTCCGGGCTTCGCGAAGCTTTGGATGCCGGACACGCGGCGCTGGCCCAGGGCGGCTCGGCGCTCGACGCCGTCATCGCCGCGCTGGTCCTGCTGGAGGACAACCCGCTCTTCAACGCCGGGCGCGGAGCCGCCTTGAACGCCGACGGTCTTTGCGAGCTCGACGCCTCGATCATGGATGGCCGGACGCTCGCCGCCGGGGCCGTCGCCGGGCTTCGACATATCCGCAATCCCATCCGCCTCGCCCGCGACGTCATGGAGCGCAGCCCGCACGTGCTCATGATCGGCGACGGTGCGGAACGCTTCGCCGCCGAGGGCGACCACCCGACGGTGCCAAACGTCTATTTCCAGACGGAACGTCGCCGCGAACAGTTGAAGGAGGTCCAAGCCGCCGCCCGCGCCCTCCCCGCCCACCAATCCCCGCCGGAACTGGACGACAACCACGCCGATCCGCCAAGCCCCGAGCACAAATGGGGCACCATCGGCTGTGTGGCGCTGGATGCCTCCGGGCATCTCGCCGCCGGAACCTCCACCGGGGGCATGACGAACAAGAAATACGGCCGCGTGGGCGACTCCCCGATCATCGGTGCGGGCACCTATGCGGAGGACGCCACTTGCGCGGTCAGCGCCACCGGCCACGGCGAATTCTTCATCCGTGCCGCCTTCGCCCGCGATGTGGCCGCGCGAATCGCCTACGGCCGAAGCTCCTTGGCCGAAGCCGCCCGCGCCGGGATCGACCGCGTGGGCGCGCTGGGCGGCACGGGCGGAGCCATCGTGTTGGACCGTTCGGGCAACGTCGCCCTGCCCTTCAACACCCCCGGCATGTATCGCGGCTGGCGGTTCAACGACGGCCGGGACGGTGTCGCGATGTTCGGCGATGAAACCGGCCCCTGAAAAACTCCCCTGAATGGGCCGGTCGCCCAAGCGTCCAAAGCTACTTTGAATCGGTCTAAAGCCCATTGTCCTGCGAGTCGTCCGAGCCCTGCCGCCACCATGAGATCGACGTTGCCCTCCGCGTTTCCCCGCCTGTCCTGGCCCGCCCTGTGCGGCCTGTGGATCGCCACGGCTTGGCTCGGCCGCGCCGCCGACGAGCCCATCTCCTTCAACCGCCAGATCCAGCCGATCCTCTCGGAGTATTGCTACCACTGCCACGGCCCCGATTCCGGCACGCGCAAACCCAAGAGCAATCCCCTCCGCCTCGACCGCGAGAAGGACGCCTTGGCCGAACGCGACGGCGATCCGGCCACCATCATTCCCGGCAAGCCCGAGCAATCCGAACTGCTCCGCCGGATGCTCACCAAGGACGAGGACGACATCATGCCGCCGCCGTCCGAGCACAAGACGATGAAGGCGGAGGAGATCGCGCTCATCGAGAAGTGGATCGCCCAGGGCGCCAAGTATGAGGACCACTGGTCGTTCATCCCGCCGGTCAAACCCGCCGTGCCCGCCGAACCCACCGGCTGGGCCAGAAACCAGATAGACCATTTCGTCGCCGCCCAACTGCGAAAGACCGGCCTCGAACCCAACGGCGAGGAGGAGAATGCCCGGCTCTTCCGCCGTCTCAGCTTCGATCTGACCGGGCTTCCTCCGACCGAAAAGGAGCTGAACGCCTTCGTGAAGGACCGTTCGCCCGACGCCTATTTGCAGGCGGTGAACCGGATGCTCGACAGCGACGCGAGCGCGGAACACTTCACCCGGCACTGGCTCGACGCCGTGCGCTACGCCGACACCCAGGGCATCCACCACGACCATCTCCGCACCATTTGGCCGTATCGCGACTGGGTCATCTCGGCGATCCGCACGAACATGCCCTTCGACCAGTTCACCATCGAGCAGATCGCCGGCGATCTCCTGCCCGGCGCGTCGCTCGATCAGAAGGTCGCCTCCGGCTACAACCGCCTGCTGCCGACCACCGGTGAAGGCGGCGCCATCCCCGAGGAATACGAGGCCATCTACGCCAAGGACCGCGTGGAGACCACCTCCGCCGTCTGGTTGGGCCTGACCACCGGTTGCGCCGCGTGCCACGACCACAAGTTCGATCCGGTCTCCACGAAGGAGTTCTACGAGATGACGGCGTTCTTCCGGAACAACACCATGCCCGCGCTCGACAGCCCGAGCAGCGGCGACAACGCGCCCCG
>CBFGQE010000525.1:0-2825 GCA_965650815.1 uncultured bacterium | reverse complement strand
CGACGGGACGGCGGAGCTACAGAGGATCGTTTCCCAAAAGCAACCTTGCCCGTTCTCCGGTGTTCCCGTTTCCTCGACGACACATCCATGGAGAAGCATGGCGACGAAGGGCATTTCCAAGATCGGAGCGGTGGGCCTCGCGGCGGTTTGCGCGTCGGCGGGCGTCTTCATCGGGCGTTGGTCGGATTCTCCGGCAACGGGCACGGACGTGGCTCCTGCGACCGCACCGACTGTGCTGACGTCGCGAGGTGGAGGTCGGGAGCCGGAGCGGACAACGCCGACCGATCCCGACGTCGCGATGAAGTCGCTGGATGCTTTGATCGAGGTTTTCCACACGGTGCCGTCGCCGGAACGGGAGCAGAAGGCGCGGGCCATCCTCGCACGGCTTGGGTCCGCCGATCTGCGTTGGATAGTGGACTCGATCTGTCTTTCGCCTGAACGGGCGCAGCTGGGAGCGCCGGAAACTACGCTGGAAGAACTGCTGTTCGAGAGCCTGGGTGCGACGCTCGGAGCGGAGTTCGAGCCGTTCTTGAAGAGCATTCCCGAACGATCTTCCAAACGATGGAGCTTCGCCGTGGCCGCGGCCGTGCGGGGCTGGGCGGACATGGATTTTGAAGGAGCCTTGGCGCATCTGCGGAAACGCTCTCCGGATCAGCTCGGCGGCCTGCTGGCCAACCAACTCGCCGGACTCTGGGCGGAGAAAGACTTGGCTGGCTTAGCGACCTATCTCCGCGCGCAGCCGCCGACGTGGAACGGGAACCAAGCCAAGGTCCATCTGGTGGCCGCTTGGGGCACGCGGGAGCCGGTGGCGGCGTTCGACTGGGCGTGGGAGTATGTGGGATTGGCGGCGTCGGAGAATGGTCAGTTGTTGGAAGCGGGGTTTGCCGGGCTCCTACGATTGGGCGGCGCGGAAGCGATCCGGGAACTCCATGTGCGAGTTCTCTCGGAAGCCGAGGTGCTGAAAGCCTCCCATCTGCTCGAAATACTCAAAGGATCAGCCCGCGACGCGGCTCTGCAGGAGCTGGTCCGTCTGCCGCCCGGGCCTCTCGACAAACTCTTCCTGCACAGGTGGGAGTTTCAATCTTCGACGCATCCGGAAGTCATTGTGGCGTTGCTCTTGCGCAGTAATCTGCCCGTTGTGGAAAAATCCCATTGGATGGGGAACGCCTTGGACCGACTGGCGCAGGTGAACCCGACATTGGCGCTCGAACGGTTTCGCCAAATGCCCGAAAAACTTCGAGAAACGCCCATGCTTGTGATGGGCGTGGCGAGAGGATTGGCCGGGAAAGATTTCGCGACTGCGCTGCAGTTTGTCGAAACGGAGTTGTCGGGGGTTGAGAGACAGATGGCGCTACAGGGAATGATGGGGGCCGCCGGAGCTCAGAGAGATCCGCTCAAAGCCGCGCTTGATCTGATGGATCTGGCTTCTCCTGAACAACACGGCGCCCTATGGGATTCATGGGCCCAGAGAGTCGCCCAACGTGATCCAGCCGAGTTGAAGGCGCTTTTCAGCAGGCTTCCACCCGAGGCCGCCACGCCGTTTCTGGCCGGTTCGCTGGCGGATCAAATGGCCAAGACCGATATGGCGAAGGCGGGCGAATGGGCCGCGTCGCTCCCGCCGGGCGAGGCCCGCGAGGAGGCCTATCGCGTCTTCGCGTCGCGACTGTCCCGGGAGAATCCCCAATTGGCGGAACAGTGGCTGGGTTCCATGCCGGACATCCCGGAGCGCACCAAAGCCGTGGGCGAATTTGTCCGTCGCATGTCCTCGCGCGACCCCGAGCGCGCCCTGCGCTGGGCCGCCACTCTGCCCAATCTCGACGCCGATCCCGAACCCTACGAACGCGCCGCCCGCTCCTGGCTCCAGCAGAACCGCGACAAGGCGCTCGAATACCTCCGGGCGAACCCGCCGCCGGAAAAGCTCCGCTCGCTGGTGCCGGAGTGATGTGCGAAGCAGAGCGAGGGGATCGCTATGGGCAGAAGGAAGGGCCACGACAGGGAAAACGCCTGCCATCAGCTTCCCGACACGGGCAACACCTCCCCTCACGCCCCGACCGCTCTCTTGATTTCCTTCAACTGCGCGAATTCGGGTTTGGCGCTGTAATACTTGTCGAGCGGGTAGCAGCCGCTGATCAGGCCGTTGCGCGGGGCGGTGGTGCAGTCGCTGAAGGTGCGGCAGATGTTGCGCGGAGTGAGGGTGCCCTTGGTCGTGGCGTCCACCAGCATGTCGGGGTAGCTGAGAGTCATGCGGCCGAGGCCGATGAGGTCGGTCCAGCCGTTGCGGACGGCGTATTGCGCGACGTGCGGGAGGTATTCCTGGAGGTAGCTGTAGGCAGAGCCGATCACCGCGAGGTTCTTCGGCGCACGTTGCTTGATCTGCTTCACCACGGAGAGCTGCCGGGCGACGTCGATCAACGGATCATGCGCGGGCTGATAGCCGTCCGAGGGCGGGTAGGCGGCGGGGCGCTGGATGTGGGGATTGTAGTAGGGCGAACCGGCGCTGAGATTCAGCAACTTCACGCCAAGCTCCGCGCAGAGGTCGGCGAACTGGAAGGTCTCCGTGAGATCGTAGGCGACGGGATTGTCCGGATTCACCCCGAAGGCATAGCGGTAGGGCTGGCAGTGGGCGTAGTCCTCGGGGATGCCTGGGCCGAGCTTGCCGGGTTGCGAAAGCGCGGGATCGGGTCTGAACGGCACGAAGTCGAAGGCGCTCAGGCGCACGCCGAGATCGATGGGGTTCCCGTCGGCGCGGATGCCGGCGACGATCTCGCGAAGGATGCGGGTGCGGTTCTCGAAGCTGCCGCCGTATTTGCCGGGCCGGGTGTGGG
>CBFGQE010000524.1:0-2830 GCA_965650815.1 uncultured bacterium | reverse complement strand
GCGGCGGCGGAACCATCCACCGGCTCCCACGCGTTGTAGGGATCGGACGCCTTGTTGAGATAGTTCGCGGGCAGCCGATGCAGGTCCGGCGCGCCCGTGTCCCACATGGGCACGCCGTCGGCGCACGCGTTCTCGAGGTAGAAATCCGCCGTGGCCGTGGCCGCCTTGAGGAAGATCTCGGTGATCGCCTTGCGGCCGCCGAATTCCTTCAGCTCCTTGTCCGACACCGTTTCGAGGAACTCCAATTCTTCCGGGAAACCGCACAACGCCCAAGCGAGCCCGCGCGTCCATGTGCTGAAGGGTGAATAACCCTGCTGCGAATTCGGGCAGCGGAAGACGCCGTTGGCCACGTTGAAGACCGCTTCATGCGTCGTTCGGCCGCGCACGTCGTAGGCGTCGCGCCCCTCGCCGTAATAGACCGAATAACGCGCCGTGTTCACCGCGTGGTCGATCAAACGTCCGAGCAAAGAAATCTTCTCGTCCTGCTCGCCCATCAGCGCGTGACCGAGCTGGTGCGACACCGCCAATGCCCGGCAGGAGCGGATCGTGTCCACGAAGAGCGAATGCGCGCCGTTGAAGGAATGGATGAAGCCCGAGCCGTCCGCGATGGGCGTCCAGCGCGCCGCCTGCACCGCGCCCGAAACCTTCAGCGCCATTTCGTAGAAGTTCTTCTCCCCTTCGTTGAAGGCGATCTTCCCCTCGCGCATCAGGCGCAGGAGATTGCCGTAGGTGGAGACGTTGTTGAACCCGTGATCGTGCACGCCGATGTGCGACACGTGGCTGGCCATCAGCTTGACCGTGTTCTTGCGGCCGATCTCCAGGAAGCGGTCGTCGCCCGTGGCGTCGAACTGGAGGATGGCGCAGCCGAACTGGAACCCCTGCGTCCATTCCGTCCAACCGCGCGAGGTGTATTGACCGTTCACCGTGAAGACGGGCGTGCCGGCGCTGGGCTTCCACGACTTTTCGATGCTGAGGATCTTCTGCCCGGCGAGGTCGAAGACGCGTTCGATCTTCGGTTGGAGCTTCGCGGGCGTGAGCTTGGAATCGATCTGGATGGCCATGAGTTGTGCGGGAGCTTGGGTGGATTCGTTTCGTCGGAGCAAGCGCCCGGCCGGGTGAAATTCTGCACGGAACCCCATCGCGGAAGGCCACCAAGGGGCCGATGGCCAAGCGCCGTTACGGAAGCGGGAGCTTCGCCGCTTCCGCCACCCGTTCCAGGATCACGTCGGCGATGTGGGGTTCATTGCCGATGCTGGGGGCATACCAGACCATCTTGCCCTTCTTCTCCGTCGGGTTGCGCCAGGTGGGCTGGCCTTCCTTGAAGCGCTTCTGCACCACGGCCTCGGGTTCGCCCAGCATCACGGGGATGTCCTCGTAGGAGTGGAGGCCGTCGCTGATGAAGAAGGGGACCATCACGATGTTCCGGGTCTTCGCGATCTCGTAGCATTCGCCGATGCGCGGGTCTTCCTCCATGTAGGCGGAATGGACCTCGCCATAGACGTTCATGGCGCGGATCAGCTCGACCTGGCGTTCGATGGCCTTGCGGGAGTTCTCGCTGTTGCCGGTGCCGTGGCCGGCGATGAAGAGCGCGGTGTCCTGCGGCTTGGCGGGGCGGGGGAAAGGGTGCTTGTCCAGAGTGTCCTTGGCCCGGGCGAGCAGCACCTGCGTCATGCTGTCGTGCGTGCCCACGGGGCCGCAGTAGTAGAGGGTCTGGTCGCCGCGCTGCTGGACGATCGGCGGGGAGACGACCTCCCCCTTGGCGCAGAAGCCGAGTTCGCGCGGGATGACCTGCTCGGTGAAGTAGCCCTCGCTGATGAACAGCGGGACGCAGAAGACGCGTTTCCCGTAGGCGCCGCGCAACACGGCGCAGAAGTTCGGTTCCTGCTTCCAGAAGCTCTCCAGCACCTGGCCGAAGACGCCGCGCCTCCGCAGTTCGTCGGCGTGCTGGTAGGTCGGGGCGGCGGAATCGGCGTTGAGCGTCGATCCGTGGCCGAGGATGACCAGGGTGGCGTCGGACAGGTCCGGTAGTTGCATCGGCGAAGCAGTAGCGCGGCGCTCCGGGCGGAGCAAATCCGAAGACCGAAGGTCCAAGGCCAAACCTCGCGGGTGTGCGGCCGCTCGGAATTCTCCCGGCCTTTGGCCTTCGGGTTTCGGGTTTGCCCCCGGAAGTGCGCCGTCAAACGCCCGCAAGCAGCCCCTTGATGCCGGGACGTTTCTGGCGGTAAGTCTTGCGCAGGCGCATGAACAATCCCCCCCGCATCTTGGTCGTCGAGGACGACGACCTGCAGTATGAGATCTACGAAGAGGCGCTGGCCGGGTTCGACCTGGTGCGCGTGACCAGCGGCAGCCAGGCGCTGGCGGACCTGCCGAAGATCCAGCCGGACATCATCATCCTCGACCACATCCTCGACGGGGGCGATCTGGGGTTGGACTACTTGCCGGAGTTCAAGGACCTGCTGCCCTTCGTGCCCATCATCGTCGTCTCCGGTGCGCTGGAAGTTCACCAGAAGATCGACGCGCTCCAGGGTCCTCGACGCGCGCACTACTGCCTGACGAAGCCGGTGGACATGGACGACATCCAGAAGCTGGTGAAGCAGGCGCTGGAGGAATGCGGCGAGAAGGAAGTGGTGCGCAGCTTCGAGGCGCTGGAACGCTCCAAGCGCGTCGATGCGCTGGAGCTCTTCAGCCGCTCGACCGACCGGCTCACGCGCCAGAACCACATCCGCCAGCAACTGGGCGATTCCCTGGAGCGGCCGAACATCTCCGCCTTGGCCCGGCAATACGCCGTGGCCCGCCGCACGATCATCCGCGATCTCCAGGAGCTGATCCG
>CBFGQE010000523.1:0-2834 GCA_965650815.1 uncultured bacterium | reverse complement strand
TCGCCGCCGATCGGCGCGGTCTTCCACCGGTCGATGGCGCCGGAGCCCGCTTTCTTCAACGACGGAACGAAGAACCACGCGTCCTCCTTTCGCCCCGTCTCCAGCGTGGCCCAGGCGAAGGAATCGTCGTGGTAGCCGAAGCGGCGCCGGTCATTGGGCGCATGGGCATGGTCGCCCTTCCCGGCCGGGTAGCGGAGCAGCACCGGCGTCTTCTTGAAGGCCGCTTCGTAGGCGTCCATGACTTCGGTCTGCACGGTCTTGGAGGCGAACCATTCGGAGCGCGGATGGCAATGCCACTCGCCCCAGGTGCCGAGCAGCCCGGCGGTGATGAACCCGATCCTCGGATCGCCGTCGTAGCGCGCGCCCAGGGCGGCGATGAAGTCCGTGAGCGCGGCGCGCAGGCGCGGGTCTTCGTAGTCGGGCGTGTGGTCGATGGCGGACGGGAACGGATGGGTGTTGGTGTTCGTCCACCTGCGCAGTTCCACCCCGGCCGCGACGAGATGCGCGGGCACTCCGGTCGGTTTGCCGGGGTATTCGAGGTAGAAGCGGAACACGGTCTGGCAGCCGCGCGACGCGACGTCGTCGAGCAGCCGTTCCAACGGGGTCCAGTGGAAGTTCGTGGGGCCGACCATGACCGAGGCCAAGGACAGGTATTGGAACTCCAGCGAGTGGGGAAAATCCCGCCCCTGCCCGGCGTAGGGCACGAAGCCTTTGAGCGGGTTGTCGGCGGGGCCGGGGGCATGCGCCGGGCGGAACACCGTGGGAACCGCGGCCGTGGCGGAGTTTCCCAGGACGAGACCCAAGGCGATGACCCAGCCGAAGATCCCGCAAAGGAAAAGGTGCCGCTTCATGCGGACCAAACGATGCCGGGTGGGTCGGCCTTGGCCAAGGACGGGTTGGAGGAGGATGCGCGCCGGAGGAGGATCAGAAGTAGTCCGGAGCGTTGCCGGGCTTCCACTTGATGTTGCAGCCCATGCTGGGGCGCTGGGTTTCGGCCTGCGGATTCCCGGCCAGCACGGCGTCGAGCGCGGCCCGCAGATCCGCACCGGTCACGGGCACGCCGCTGTTGGGACGGGAACCGTCGAGCTGGCCGCGATAGACGAGCTTCTGGTCCGGGCCGAAGAGGAAGAAATCCGGCGTGCAGGCGGCGCGATACGCCTTGGCCACGGCCTGCGTCTCGTCGAAGAGATAGGGGAAGATGTAGCCGGCTTCCTTCGCCTCGGCCGCCATCAGGTCGGGCGCGTCGGCGGTATACTTCGCGGCGTCGTTGCTGCTGATGCCGACGATGGCCACGCCGCGCGGCCGGTAGTCGCGGGCCAACCGGGCCAGCTCCGAGCGCACGTGCTTCACATAGGGGCAATGGTTGCAGAGGAACATCACCAGCAGCGCCTTCGCGCCGATGAAATCCGCGCGGCTCACCGTCTTTCCGGAAACGGTGTCGGGCAGCGAGAAGTCCGGAGCGACGGTGCCCAGCGGCAACATGGTGGAAGGAGTCAAAGCCATGCGCGAAATCTGGGAAGCGACGTCCGGAGTGTCAACGGACGGGGTGGAAATGACGAAGCGCGAAGGCCGAAGGCCAAGGAAAGTCCCAAGTCCCAGGTCCGAGGTCGAAAGTCGGGACAGAACCTTCGCTCTTCGGATTTCTTTCGGGATTCGGCCTTCGGCCTTCGTCATTCCCTGCGGGTCAGCAATCGAGCTGGCGCAGCACGTCCACCATCTCCATCGCGGTGTGGGCGGCTTCGATGCCCTTGTTGAACTTGGGATCGAGGCAGCGCTTCTTGGCGTCGGCTTCGCGGTCCACCAGCAGGACTTCGTGGATCACGGGCACGTGGAACTCCAACTGGATTTGCGTGAGGGCCATCGTGATCGCCTCGCCGATGTGGTCGGCGTGGGCCGTGGCGCCCTGGATGATCACGCCGAGGCAGATGATGGCATCGGGCCGGTGCGCTTCGCAGTGCGCGAGCTTGGCGGCGATGAGCGGGATCTCATACGCGCCGGGCACGCGGACGACCTGGATGGAACGCGCGCCGCCGGCTTCGAGCGTCTTCTCGGCGGCGGCCAACATGGAGTCCACATACTTGGCGTTGTAGGTGGAGGCGACGATGGCGTAGTGCCCGCCGGTCTTGGCGGCGGGTTTCTTGGTCTTGGCTTTTTTGAGCATGGGAAAAGGGAGTGGACAGATAAGCCTCCGGGGCTGTCGGCCTGTGCCCGACGACGAACCCGTAGTCAGTGAACAGTGCGACATGCCTACACCGAACTATGCCTGCCGGAAGCATCCTAGGCGGGTGGCAAACCTCAACGGCGCTGCTGCAACTTGGTTCTTTCGGACTGTCGTCAAAGAATTCAGTCACCAAGTGCCCTCCTTGAGTCCATTGACATTCAGCCTGTCATCCAGGTGGCCCCGCCAAATTGTATAAACCTGATCATTGTCAGGAAATGCGACGGCTGGTGGATCAACCGTCAGATCAATCCAGCCAAGATATACGCTTGGAGCGCATAAGCCTCTGCCCTTCGCTTCGATCTCCTCTCGATGGCGAAACGCGGCGATTGCTTTTTCGAGGCATTGCGGCGAATTGGCGTCTCCCGGCAAATAAATCTCGAATTCAGAATCCCAACCACCCGGACGGCAGATCCACATTGGTGCAGAGCCTATCCTGTCCGAAGAGCCGGTGATCGACACTCCATCGTCAAAGCGAATCGGGCCGAGTTCCGGATGGCTAAACTCTGTTTTTGGGATGATCGCCATTTTCAGACGAAACAGTGGGACCAGCGTTTGTGTCGGGGCCACCTTTCAGATCAAGTGCCCCATCTTGTCCTTCTTCGTCTTGAGATAC
>CBFGQE010000522.1:0-2836 GCA_965650815.1 uncultured bacterium | reverse complement strand
CAAGAGACGTAAAAACTGAAAGGCCCCGATGGATTTCTCCATCGGGGCTTTTTTGCGACTTCTGCGCCTCTTTGCGGCCAATCCTAGACTCGGAACTTCCGGATGGTCTTGATGACGTGATCGACCTGGGCGTCGGTCAGCTCGGGATACATCGGGAGCGGGAGGATCTTCTTGGAGATCGTTTCCGCGACGGGGAACTGGCCTTCGCGCCAATCCTGGTCGGCGTAGCACTTCTGCAAATGCAGCGGCTGCGGATAGTAGATGATCGTCGGGACGCCGTGGTCGGCGAGGTGCTTTTGGAGATCGTCGCGGCGCGCGGTCAGCAGGTGATAGACGTGGAAGACGTGGCCGTTACCCGGTGCGGTGGTCGGGGTTTCGATCGGCAGATCCTGGAGGCCGGCGGTGTAGCGGGCGGCGATCTCGGCGCGACGGGCGTTCCAGCGGTTCAGGTGCGGAAGTTTGACGCGAAGGATGGCCGCCTGGAGCTCGTCGAGGCGCGAGTTGAAGCCGTGCAGGTCGTGGTGGTAGCGGCGCTCGATGCCGTGGACGCGGAGCATCTTGAGCTTCTTGGCCAAGGCTTCGTCGTTGGTAACGAGCGCGCCGCCGTCGCCGTCCGCGCCGAGGTTCTTCGTGGGATAGAAGCTGAAGCAGCCCATCGTGCCAAAGCTGCCCACGGACCGGCCGTTCTGGGTCGCGCCGATGGCTTGGGCGCAATCTTCGATGACGTGGATTTGGGCGGGATTGGCGAGGGCGAAAAGGTCATCCAACGGCGCGGCTTGGCCGAAGAGATGGACCGGAATGATGGCCTTGGTCGCCGGGGTGATGTGCTTGGCGACGTCTTCGGGATCTAGGCAGAGCGTCTTGGGATCGATGTCGGCGAAGACGAGGCGCGCGCCCATCTGGATGACGGATTCGGCCGGGGCGATGTAGGTGAAGGGCGAGGTGATGACCTCGTCGCCGGGACCGACGCCGAGCGCGCGCAGGGCGAGGGTGAGGGCGTCGGAACCGGAGTTCACGCCGACGGCGAACTTCGTGCCGGTGTAGGCGGCCAGCTCCTGCTCGAAGGCGGCGACATTGGGGCCGAGGATGTAGTGGCCGCTGGCGAGGGCCTTTTCGACGGCGGGGAGGAGCTCGGACTTCAGCGCCTCGTATTGGGCGGCGAGATTCAGGAACGGCACGTTCATCGGATCGCGGGAGAATCGGGAATGCGTCGGGGAGACGGAAGAAGTTTTTCCGCCGGGACCGATGGTGCGGAAAAAGCCGTGTGGGTGCGCCCGCCGAGGGGTTCCGGCGGAATTCAATCTTTGACACCCTCCGGCACGGTTGGCAGTTTCGCCGCTCAGTTTTAACCCTAAAGGGCGGGCCGTTCCGGTTCGTTGGCGTCGTGTCTGCCCCAACCAAGAAACTTTTATGGCTGAATTAGTTGGAAATCTGCTCGTCGCCCAATCCGGCGGCCCGACCGCGGTGATCAATTCGAGCGTCGCGGGCGTCATCACCGAGGCCGGCAAACACGAGTGCATCGAGGAGATCTACGGCGGCCTGAACGGCATCCTCGGCATCCTCAACGAGGAGCTGGTCGATCTCCAGGACGAGAAGCAGAAGACCATCGCCGGCCTGCGCCACACCCCCGCCGCCGCCCTCGGCACCTGCCGCTACAAGATCAACTTCGCCAAGAAACCCGAGCAGGCCGCCAAGGACATGGACCGGCTCTTCGAGGTCTTCCAGGCCCACAACATCCGCTACTTCTTCTACGCGGGCGGCAACGATTCCCAGGACACGTCGAACAAGATCCATGAAGAGTCCGTGAAGCGCGGCTACGAGGTCCGCGTCATCGGCGTGCCCAAGACGATCGACAACGACCTGCCCCACACCGACCACTGCCCCGGCTACGGTTCCGTCATCAAATACAACGCCACCACCGTCGCCGAAATCGGCCTCGACGTGGGCGCGATGGCGACCGACGACGGCTCCTGCTGCATCGTCGAAGTGATGGGCCGCGCCGCCGGTTGGATCGCCGCCGGCACCGTCCTCGCCAAACAGGGCAATCCGGACAATCCCCCGCACATCATTCTCCTGCCCGAGATCGCGTTCAACGAAGCGGCGTTCCTCGCCAAGGTGAAGGAGACCGTCGCCAAGCTGAAGTATTGCATCGTGGTCGTCGGGGAAGGCCTGAAGAACGCCGCCGGCGAGGAAATCGGCGCGGACAAGACCAAGGTGGATGCCTTCGGCCACGCCGTGCTGTCCGGCGCCGCCGACAAGCTGGCCGAGATCGTCCAGGGCAAGCTCAACCTCAAGACCCGCACCGTGAAGCTCGGCTATGCCCAGCGCTGCGCCGCACACTACGCCAGCGCCGTGGATTCCGAGACCGCCTTCAAGTGCGGCGAAGCGGCCGTTCGTGCCGCCGTCGATGGCAAGAGCGGCTTCATGGTCAAGATCACCCGCACCGTGGGCGTGAAGACCTACTTCGGCACCGCCCTCCAGGACCTGAAGGACATCGCGAACGTCGAACATTTCCTGCCCCGCGACTGGGTCAGCGAGGACGGCTTCCTGCCGAACGAGAAGTTCGTGGAATACGCCCTGCCGTTGATCCAGGGCGAAGTGACCCCGCCGACGGAGAACGGACTGCCCAAATACGCCGTGCTGGAGAAGAGCCCGGTGGAAAAGAAGCTGGCCCCGCGCGCCTGATTCCCGACGAGACACGCCCGCGAGACACTTTCTAGATTCAAGACACGGCTTCGGCCGAGCCAAACCCCGGGAACCTTGGTTTCCGGGGTTTTGCGTGGTTGGCATCCGACCGGCTTTCTCCGGAACCATGCACCTCCTCTTGATCGGACTC
>CBFGQE010000521.1:0-2845 GCA_965650815.1 uncultured bacterium | reverse complement strand
TGGCCAAGCTCGTTCGTTTGGTTGCCCGGAAAGAGATTCCAGAGCGTGCCGTCCGGCTTGAGTCCGATGGCGAGATAGAAGCCGCTGGCGACCGAACGCCAAGGCCCGCCCGTTACAAACCGTCCGCCTTCGGGAGCGTATTGCGAGAGACGTGGGACTTCGCCTTCTCGGTCTTCTTTGGTTAATGGGCGGACGCCGTTCACCCAAAGTCGGCCGTCTTCAAGAAGGACAAAGATACGATCTGCGGGGCCCTCCACGATCTGGGCGGTGCCTTGGAGGCGTGGCGCACCATGTCGAGGTTCCGGATTCAGGACCAAGTCCCAGACGCGATGGTGGATGGCGGTCGAAAGGGCGCTGGCTAAGATCAACGTGCCGCCCAGCGACCCGAAGTTTCGGACCAGATCGCTGCCGCCGACGTCCACCCGACGGGCATTGCGGAAGATCAGGACCATCAGAGCCGCACCCAGGAACGGCCAACCCAAGGCGGGGCCGAGCTTTCCGCTCCAGGGAACGATTTCGAGCGTGATCGGAAACAAGACTACGAACGACAGCGCCATGAAGCCGCCCACCACCAAGGTCAGACCAAAGGCCTGGAGCATCTGGCGGGAGAGCGTCGAAGCGTAGAAGGAGACGACGACCAACAGGGCGGAAATGCCGACGAGTTGGCCCAGCACCTCCCAACCCGCCTTCTGGCCTAGCAAGGGGCTGTCCAAGCCAAACAGGGTGCGGACGTATTCCAACAGCCACGGCGCGACGCCGCCGAAGATGCAGCCGAGCAGGATCGCGCAGGCCAGTTTGAGCGCCGTCTGGCGAGCGCAGGAGACGGGCAGGCACCAGAGTCCGGCGAGCGTGTTCATCCGGCGTTCTTCCGCCACGGCCCGGCAGCCGATGAAGATCGGCACGATCAGCCAAAGCACGAAGCAATGGCGGGACAGTTCGCGGATGGAGATGCCGCTGTTGGACGAGACGTCGGCGAAGAGTCCGAACCGGTCGCCCATCATCGCCGTGAGGTGCAGCGCGAGGAGCGTGAGGGCTACGAGCAGGCCTTCGCGGTGGAGCTGGAGTTCCTTGGCCCAGAGCGCCGACCAGGGGCCGCGCCGTCGGGTGAACAGGCCGAAGCCGGAGACGGGCACGTCGGTATTGGGCTGGGCGAAGAACCGGGCGGCGGTTTGTGGCACTTCCTGCTAGCGCAGGAAGAGCACGATGGCGAAGATGAATCCGGCGAGGCTGTAGATCCCGGCTATCAGCCAGAGTTCCATCGAGAACCAATCGGCGAGCAAGGCCAGTCCCAGCGGCGCGAGCAAGGTGAGCCAGAAGGCGGGCGAAGTTTGGCGACAGAGCAGAGTGGTCCAGAGACCGCCGGTCGCGAGCACCTTCAGGCCGAAGAGCAAGTGGGCGGAGGGAATCGTGAGGAGAATCTTCGGGACGCCGGAAGTCTCGACGAAGCGCCCCGGGTCCAATGCCGCCGCCAAGGCCCAGACGGATCCGATGGCCAGCAACGTGAGACCAAGTTTGAGGGTCAGGAGCCGCCCCCTAGACACTGGCTGCATGAGCAAGCCGACCAGTGTCCCTGTCTTCAGCTCCTGACCAAAAGGGGTTAGACCAATCAACAAGCCCGCTGCCAGCACAGAGAGGTTGAAGAGCGTATGGGCCTGGCTTTTGTCCAAGAACCCTCGGCACGCAACTGCGACTAAGACGAAGCCCAGCGCTCCAAGCCAGACCGGCAGGAGGAGACGGAGTTCCTTCTTCCAAAGCGCGTTCATGGCTTCTCGGTGGCGAGGGTTTTCGAGGCGACAAAGATTTCCTCCAGGGTCAGCGCTTCGCAGCGGAGATCCTCGGGTTGATGGCGGCGGAGAAGGTCCATGAGCCGGTCGGTCGCGCCGTTGGCCAGGATCTCCACTTCGCGGCCGGACTGGCGGACGCTGAGGGAGCCGGTGAGATCGAGCGGTGGCGGGGTTTCGGTGAAGCGGGCGCGGATCTTGCGGAAGCGGCCCCGGGCCGCGTCGGCGTCCATCGTGAGCAGTTCCTTGCCGTGATCGATGATGGTGAACTCGTCGATCAACCCCTCGAACTCGGAGATGAGATGGGTGGAGACGAAGACCGTGCGGTCGCCGTCGCCGGCGGACTGGTAGGCGCCGATGACGGTCTCGATGAACTCGCGGCGGACAATGGGGTCGAGACCGGAGGTGGGTTCATCCAGCAGCAGCAGGTCGGGCTCGGGACAAACGGCAGCGACGAGCGTGAGCTGGGTTTTCTGGCCCTTGGACATACTGGCGGCCTTCTGCGCGGGATTCAGTTCGAGGCGCTTCAGCAGGTCGGCTTGGAGGGCGAGGTTCCACTTGGGTCGGAAGCTGGCGAAGTAATGGAGCGTGTCCATGACGGTCATCCACGGGTAGAAGGCCACGGCATCGGGCACGTAGCTGAGGCGCGATTTGATGGCCACTTCGTCGCGGCGCGGATCGAGCCCGAACACGCGGGCGCTGCCGGAGTCGGGCTTCAGCAGGTTGAGCAGGCACTTGATGGTGGTGGTCTTGCCCGCGCCGTTGCGGCCGAAGAAGCCGTAGCAACGGCCGGGCTGGACGGTGAGGCTGAGGCCGTTGACGGCGTCCTGTTTGCCGTAGCGGCGGACCAAGCGGTCGAGGGCGATGATGGGGTTGGTGGTGGGTTTCATGCGGTCTCCTTAGCGTCTGCGGAAGAATGGGTGGGGCTCTAGGCGGGGTCTTTGGCTTCGGCGGCCTTTTGCTCGAAGTAGTCCAGCCGTTCGTTGACCAGCTTGAGGAAGGCGGCGCGGTCCACCTGGAGGTGGTGGGCGGTGACGACGGCCTCGTCGATCTCGGTGACGAGG
>CBFGQE010000520.1:0-2845 GCA_965650815.1 uncultured bacterium | reverse complement strand
CGGGGGTGTCGCTGCGCTCAACCCCCGGCTAATGGATGCCAACCCTCCGGGTTGGAGGCTCCCGTTCAACAGCAGCCTCCAAGCAAGAAACCGGTTCAACGGAGGACACTGCTCGGTCCCTTCGTCGCCTCTTCGCTCCACTCCGGCTCCTCCTCCCCAGTAGGGCGGTCTGCCAGACCGTCACGTAGCGCAGGCTGCCAGCCTGCGGTCGTCATGAATTTTTCCCGACCTGGCAGGTCGGGCTACCTGACGGGCCAGCGGCCCGTCCTACTCGCCACCCTCACCCCATGAAAAACCTCAAGGCCAAGCTCCAGTCCCTCCGCCAGCGCGCGGAGCAGTTGCAACAGGTGGTCGAGAGCGCCCCGGCGCGGGCCGAACGGCTGCGCGGCGCGGTCCACACCGCCGCCGGGCAGTTCCAGCAGCTCCGCTCCGAGGTGCAGGGCACCGTCTCCGCCCTGCGGATGAACGACGACTCCCAGATGGCCGCCGCGCTGGTCGAGATCGGCGAGAGCGAATCCGTCTTCCTCGCCGCCGGTTATCATCTGACCGGCGTGGACATGGAGCCCGGCATGGCGCCGCGCCTCCTCGTGCGTTTGGAGAAGCTGGACGAGGTGCGCGAATCGGTGCTGGTCCGGCTCCAGAACGAGAACCGCACCCGCCCGACGATCTACGCGCTGCTCTCCGCGATGCAGAAGGCCGAGGCCACGGCCGCCTCCGTCGAACTGCCGGGACTGGAATATTCGCGGCTGACCGTCCACGTCGGCCCCATCCCTTCGATCCAGATCGGCTGGCGGCGCACGGACGAACCGGAGCCGGAGCGTCCCGCCGTTCTGGTCTCGGCTCCGGTCATGGCCCAACCGGCTCCGCCTCCCCTGCCCGGCTCCAGCAGCCCGGCTTCGTTCTTCGCCCCCGCCGAACCGGAGTTGCCGGCTCCCGCACCTTCGCGCCCGGCTTCTCCGGTAACGACCACGGTTCCGGTTGAACCAGTCCGTTCCCGCCCCAGCCCGACTCCCCAGCGGTTCTCGCCCTTGGTCCTGAGTTCTTCGCCCAAGCCCTCCAGTTCGTCCCCCGGATCGACCGGCGATTGGCGCAAGGACGCCTTGGCGAAGTTCAAGCAGATGCCCGCGCCCAAGGGTTGAGCCTCTGGCAAAGGCTCCGGCAGGCGGGCGCGGACGGACCGTTCGCTCGCCTTTCCTATTCGGCGGATCACTGCGCACCGACCGGCTGGTAGGCCCAGCAGAGGTCATCGGGATCGGTCGCGGGTGCGTCCTTGGAATACGCTTTCTTGCCCAACACCCCGCCGTCGTCCCGGCGGTTCAGACCCAGCGACCAAAGCCGGAACCTTCCATCGGCCGAGCGTTCATAGCGGAACGCCTCGCCGGTGAAGGGATCGGGCAAGGCCTCCGCCAAGTAGGCGGGCGCGAGTTCCGCCAACGCCGCCGGATACGCGCCCTTGGCCAGATGGAAGCGCTCCAGCGCGATGGCGGTGCGCGCGACGCGGAGTTCGGACAGGACTCGGAGCGTCTTGTTGGTGGCATTGTTAACCGCAGGAAAGATTTGGTCCGCCAAGATCCTGCTAGGGTTCCGGATGCCATCTCCCTCCCCCATTCGAGGAACCGCCGAATCGCTGGAACACTCCATCATTCCCACAAGATCCCGCTTGGCTTCCTGAGTCGCGGGATCATTGGGCCACCGACCGGCAACAACATCCGAGTAGAGGTTCAACCGGATGACGTTTCGATAGACGATGAATCGGGCGAACCGAGCAGGAGCCGTCGGAATGGCATTCCCCATGGAGAATTCAGCGAACATCCCAACTTTGGCCGGATTCCCCACCACGTCGAGAAGCCCGTCCGTTCCCAACAACCGCTCCCCTTCCAGGCCTCGTCGCATTGCGCCCTCGACATCACTGGCACCGAGCGCCGCTTCCAAGCGCTTCAGTTCCGTCTCGGTCCAAACACGGTGTTTCAGTCCCTCCCAAATCGGGCCATGTCCCAAACCTTGGACGGCGTAGCCCACCAAGCAACTGATCAACAGCGGTTCTTCCTCCATGACTTCCGCCAGCCGAAGGATCGTCAAGACGTCTCCCAGGGCGGCGGAGCCCTGTCCCGTCTGGGCCAAGGCTCCGCCGCGCACGGCCAAGAGTTGTGAAATCCCCTTCATCGGAGCCAGATGCGGCAGCAGCGCCGAAAACGTGTCCTCGTAGCGGATCGGAAACCGCGCACTCGGCCGGGCCAGCGCCTCCCGCAACAGGGCCAGTTGCGGGTCCGCATAGCGCAAGGTTTCCAGCAAGCCCTCCGCCGTATCGGCCGCCGCCACTGCATTGGTAAACTTCTTGTCGTCACGGAACGCCTGCTGAAGCGCGGCGGCATCCAGCGGCCGCTGCTTGAAGGCGGCGGTTCCCCCGTCCCGACCGACGCTGTCCGGCAACTTCGCCAAATCGATCGTCGCCCGGATCTCGTCCCAAGCGGCGGCACGGTTGACGGAGTCTCCGGAAAACAAGTGAAGCATCGGTGCGAAGAATGGAGCCATCGCCACGTTCTCTTCGTCCGGAACGCTTCCCGGAAGCAGATCGGTTATCGACAGCTTGACCCCATCGGCCACCAGTTCGGCGCGATACCGCTCCCAAGCCATTTGGGCCCGGACATTCGCAACGCTGACCACCAGCGCGATGGGCAGGGCGATGCCGAGAAGCAGCACATAGGCGGGCCCCAACAACCATCGCAGCCACCAGGGGAGCCTCGCGCCAGGTTCCGGGACTTGATCGGACATTCCCCGAGCGAGGCGACGATTCCAGGCCAACGCCGTCAGGGTCTGCCATGTCGCCGAACACGCCGATCCCACC
>CBFGQE010000519.1:0-2846 GCA_965650815.1 uncultured bacterium | reverse complement strand
GTCCTCAGCAACGGCGCCCGCTTCTACAACGACCACGCGCATCCCGAATACTGCACGCCGGAATGTTCCACGCTGGACGAACTGGCCGCCCAGGACCGCGCCGGTGAACGTATTCTCGAAGCCTGCGCCAAGGCCCTTGCCGAGGAACGAGGCACCGAGGTCCGGCTCTACAAGAACAACACCGACTTCCGCGGCCACAGCTACGGCTGCCACGAGAACTACCTGGTGCCCCGCTCGCTGCCGTGGGAGCTGCTGGCGCACGGGATGCAGGCGTTCCTCGTCACGCGGCAGATCTTCGCCGGGGCGGGCAAGTTCGGGATCGAGGAAGAGGACCGGTTCGTCGGGCCCGGCTTCCAGATTTCGCAGCGGGCCGACTTCTTCTCCGAACTGCAGAGCGTGGACACGATGCAGAAGCGGCCGATCATCAACACCCGCGACGAACCCCACGCCGATCCCGCGCTCTACCGGCGGTTCCACGTCATCATCGGCGACGCGAACATGTCGCCCTTCGCCACGCGGCTGAAGGTCGGGACAACGGCGCTGGTGCTGGAAGCCTTGGCGCGTCGGCCGAGTTCGGTGGTGCCCGAAATGGCCGATCCGCTGCGGACGCTGCGGGCGGTTTCACGCGACACGACCCTGCGCCTGGCGATCGGCTTGAAGAACGGAGGTCGCTCCACAGCCATCGAAGTCCAGCGCGGCTATCTCGCGCTGGTCCGCGCTGCCTGCGATCTCTCCGCGCCGTGGAAACAGGAGTTGGTCGTCGAGTGGGAGCGGGTGTTGAACGACCTGGAGACCGATCCCGAACGCTGCGCGGATCGTTTGGACTGGGTGGCCAAGCGCGCGTTGATCCGGCAGTTCCAGCAAGCCGAAGGCGTGGCGGACGGCGATCCGTGGCTGTGCAGCCTCGATCTGGAGTATCACCGCCTGAACCAGGCCGAGGGTTTGTTCTACGGCTTGGAACAGGCGGGTTCGATCACGGGCTCGCCCGACGAGGCGGCGGTCGTGCGGGCGGTGAAGGCGGCTCCGTCCACCACCCGGGCGGCGGTGCGCGGGCTATGCGTCCACAAGTTCCACGACGCCGTCGAGACCGCCCAATGGGACCACGTCACCTTGAAGACCTCCTCGGACGAGCTGCTGAAGATCGACCTGACCGACCTCTTCCGCGAGAAGGCCATCCATGACGTGGTGCACGCCATCGAACGCGCCGCGACCGTGGACGAGCTGGCGGCGTTGTTGGTCTGAACGGGCGCGCGTGGCGTTCGGGCAGGAGCCTGTTCCCTCCGGATTCCCGCTTGTGGCCGCACCGGGCCACACGGGAATTCTCAGGCTGAAGGCGGTGAAGCTCATGGTGCGTTTCCGCCTGAAGCGTAGGCTCGTTCCCATCGTCCCAGTCCCTTGCCCATGAACTCCGTTTCCCTTCGTCGTCCCTCGGTCTCCGCCGTGGCTGCCGGGTTGTTTTGCGTTGCGGGTGGTGTTGCAGCGCCCCGGTGGGTCGATGCGGCCGAAATCGCGCCGCTCGTGCCCGTCGCGATCGGCCAACGCGTCCAGATGCACGTGCCCGGCTTCACCGCCGTGGAATTGCCCGTTCAGGTGACGGCGTTGAACAACCTGGAATACGCCCCGGACGGACGCCTCTTCGCCGGCGGCTACGACGGCCGCTATCATCTGCTGCGCGACACGAACGGCGACGGATTGGAGGACACGGTGGACACCTTCTCCGCCCAAGTGACCGACGACTATCCGCTCGGCATGGTGGTGAAGGACGGGATGCCGCACGCGCTCCTGAGCGACGAGCTGATCCGCTTCCGCGACACCGATGACGACGGCGTGCCGGATCGGCGCGAGACGGTGCTGAAGGGCTGGGACGATCCGCTGCTCAAGACGAACGCCATGCTGATGCACCGCCGGGTGGATTACGCGATGGCCTTGGCCGCCGGTCCCGACGGCGCGTGGTATGTGACGATGGGCAGCGCCAATCCGGGCAACGGCTATTGGCAAGAAGCCAAGGGCAATGTTTGGGACCCGAACACGGCCAAGACCGGCACGCCGCACTACTCGACCGACAAGCTGCGCGGTTGCCTGCTGCGTCTCACGCCGGACGGCAAACCCGAACTCCTCGCCAGCGGGTTGCGCTACATCATGTCGCTCCAGTTCAACCGGCACGGCGATCTCTTCGGCACCGATCAGGAAGGCGCGACCTGGTTGCCGAACGGCAATCCCTTCGACGAGCTGCTCCACATCCAGACCGGCCGCCACTACGGCTTCCCGCCGCGACATCCCGTGCTGCTGCCGAACGTGGTGGATGAACCCAGCGTCTGGGACTACGCGCCGCAGCACCAGAGCACCTGCGGTTTCCGTTTCAACACGCCGACCACCGGACGGGGCCGCTTCGGTCCGGAGTTCTGGACGGACAACGCCCTCGTGGTTGGTGCCTCGCGCGGCAAGCTCTGGCGCACCGCGTTGGCGAAAACGGCGGCCGGCTACGTGGCCCGCACCGAACTGATCGCGACGCTCGGCATGTTGGCCATCGACTGCGCCATCGCGCCGGATGGTTCGCTCGTTGTCGCGTGTCACGATGGCCCGCCTGATTGGGGCAAAGGTCCGGCGGCGAACGGCAAGGTCTTCAAGATCCGCTTCACCGATCCGGCCACGCCGCAGCCGGTGCTGACCTGGGCGGCGAGCGAGACGAAGACGGTGGTGCAGTTCGACCGGCCCTTGGACGCGGGCCGCTGGAGCGATCTGGCGAAGAAGGTCGGCATCGAGTTCGGCGCGGAGCTGGCGGCGGCGGATCGGTTTGAACCGTTCCGGCCCGGCTACGCGGTGGTGAAGGCGCAGGAGAACACGCC
>CBFGQE010000518.1:0-2847 GCA_965650815.1 uncultured bacterium | reverse complement strand
ACCGACGCCGCCAATCCCAACGGCGCGCTCCAGAACATCGCCGGCATCTGCAACGCGGCCCGGAATGTGGCTGGCCTCATGCCCCACCCGGAACGCGCCTGTGAACCGCTCTTGGGCAGCGACGATGGCCGCCTCGTCTTCGAGAGCCTGATCTCCTGGTTCGAATCCCGTTCGGCGGCCAAAGCGGCCTGAGCCCGACGGATCGATTTCCCCACACCCTCCTTTGGCTTCGGCCAAGGAGGGTGTTCTGTTTGGGGGAATGTCATTGGAAATGAACAGGTTCGGCTTGCTGGAAATGGTGACAGCGCGAGGGCTGTCCGAAGTCGGACTCGACGCCGCCCGCAAAGGGCATTGGTAAAAACAATGCCTAAGTGTTTTCCAGACAGATGCTTATGCGGTGTATTCTGGAGGCGAAACGTCGGGGCTGCAGGGTGGTTTTTGTGACTGAGGCGACGAAGCGGGGTATCTCGCCTTCCGGACTCCGTCACCGGATTGTCAACCCTGCGAAATCCAAGGGTCACAGAGAGGCCATTTTTCGGGGCGATTTTGGCGCAGATTTTTGCTTCGGCCCGGCCCGCTTGGGGATTGTCGCACTGGGGTGAAAATCAGGCCGAAAAACGGCGCTTTTCCGGCCTGTTTTGGCCTGTGAATAACGTGGGGAAAACTGCGGAAACATTGTCCTCGTCAGGCCGGAGACCGTCCCCTAAATAACCCGTCCCGAATCCCGGGACCTGCGAGCGAGCGCGACAACGCGTCACCGCGACCGGTCCCAAATTCCGGGGATCGAGTTTCGTAACTGTCTGCAAAACAGACCTGTTGCAGCAGTGGCTAAGAAGCCCCGGTCCGGAAGACGCGGGCGGTAACCTGCGGGGATTCGGTCATTGGCCGGGCAAAAATGCCCGGCAGAAGGTTCCGCGAACGCCGTCACGGAACCGACACAGTCGACAGTGAATAAATCTGGAATGACCATCGCTCCGCCAGCCGAAGTTCCGACGGACCAACTCTGGGAAAAAGCCCAGACCACGCTCCGGTCCATCCTGCATCCCGAACTCTACCAGATGTGGTTCGCGACCCTGCGGGCGGTTTCTCTGGAGAGCGAGGTGCTCACGCTGGAGGCCGCGAACGACTTCAGCCAGATGTGGCTTCAGGACAACTACACGGGGTTGATCCACGATGTCCTGCTCCAGATCGCGGGCAAGTCCCTCTCCGTCCAGTTCGTCGCCCGGCCCTGCGCCCCGGTGTCCGACTTCAAGCTCGAGCCGGTGCGGGAAAACATGGTCGGCGGGTCCGGCGGCACCGTCACCCAGCGCGAAACCCGCGAGACCGCCAGCGGCCATACCACGACGATCCACCGGGAATTCCTCTTCAACCCCCGGAACACCTTCGACACCTTCATCGTCGGCGGCGCCAACGAACACGCCCATGCGGCCGCCTTGGCCGTGGCCCGCGAGCCGGGCAAGTCCTACAACCCCGTTTTCTTCCACGGCGGCGTCGGGCTCGGCAAAACCCACCTGCTGCACGCCATCGGCCAATACGTCTCCACGACCAAGCGCCAGGCGCGGGTCAGCTACGTGACGACCGAGAAGTTCACCAACGAGTTCATCGACGCGATCCAGAACAATTCTCTGGTGAAGTTCCGCAAGAAATACCGCCAGACGGACGTGTTGTTGATCGACGACATCCAGTTCCTCGCGGGCAAGGAGCGCATCCAGGAGGAGTTCTTCCACACCTTCAACGCGCTGCACGAATCGCATAAGCAGATCGTCATCGCGGGCGACCGGCCCATCGGCGAGATGAAGAACTTGGAGCAGCGGCTCGTCTCGCGCTTCGAGTGGGGCCTTTCCGCCGAGCTGATGCTGCCCGAGCTGGAGACCCGGTTGGCCATCCTGCGCAAGAAGGCGAACCTGCTGAATCTGAACGTGCCGGACGAAGTGCTGACCTTCTTGGCCGGCAAGATCCGGTCGAACATCCGCCGGTTGGAAGGCGCGCTGGTGCGCGTCGGTTCCGTGCCCAAGCTCACCGGCAAGGCGCTGACCATCGAGGTGGCGCAGGACTACCTGCGCGACATGCTCCAGGAAGAGGGCAAGCAGGTCGTGACGATCGAGGTCATCCAGAAGCGCGTGGCCGAACACTTCGATCTGCGCATCGCCGACATGACCGGCAAGCGCCGTCCCGAGCACATCGCCTTCCCGCGCCAGATCGCGATGTATCTGTCGCGCCAGCTCACGGAGAATTCCCTGAGCAGCATCGGCGAGGCCTTCGGCGGTCGCGACCACGGCACCGTGCTGCACGCCTGCCGCAGCGTGAAGGATCGGATGGAGATCGAATCGAACGTCCGCCAGGTCGTCGGCTACCTCGAAAAGCAGCTCACGCGCTGAGCTGCCGCAGCGCCACAAAGCTGGAGTAAAGGCTCCCGCCGAGCCGCTTTTGGATACGTCGGTCCTGCGAGGTAGCTCAGCCCAAAAACTTCCCCGGATTCAGCAGACGCTGCGGGTCGAGCGCGTTCTTCACCGTCTGGTGCAAGGCGCGCACGGATTCATCGGCGGCCAGCGGCCACCAGGTCTTCTTGGCGAGGCCGATGCCGTGTTCGCCCGTGACAGCGCCGCCCCAGGCGACGATCTGGCGGAAGAGTTCGTCGAGCGCGGCTTCGCTGCGTTCCTTCGCGCCGGGCTGGGTGAAGTCCACCATCACATTCACGTGGATGTTGCCGTCGCCGGCGTGGCCAAAGCACGCGACGGGCAGGCCGTGCTTCTGCTGGAGCTTCTCGGCGAAGACCACGAGCGCTTCCAACTGGCCGCGCGGCACCACGATGTCCTCGTTCAGCTTCGTCAGCCCGGTGTCGCGCAG
>CBFGQE010000517.1:0-2859 GCA_965650815.1 uncultured bacterium | reverse complement strand
CGCTTCTCCCGCCGCATTGGACAGCTTCTCGCGCCCTCGGTAGCGTCCGCCCATGTTGTCTCGTTTCATCGCCGCGCTGGTCGCGGGGACTGTTTCCGCCGCCGCCGCGACGTTGCATCTGGATTGGACCAGCTTCGCTCTCGACCAGGCACCGACCGGCTACGTGAGCGTCGTTTCCGGCGAAGGTTTGCCCGGTGCTTGGAAGATCGTTCTGGACGACGTGCCGAGCGGGCAGAAGTCCTTCAACCCCGAGGCTGAGACCCCGCGTCGTCCGGTGCTGGCCCAGACCGCGCGCGACCTGGCCGACGAACATTTCCCTGCGCTGATCTACGACGGCGAGACCTTCGGCGACTTCACGCTCAAGACCCGCTTCAAGCTCGTGGCCGGCGTGACCGAGCGGATGGCCGGCATCGCCTTCCGCTACCAGGACCCGCGCAACTACTACGTCATCCGCGCCAGCGGCCTGGGGAACAACCTCCGCTTCTACAAGTTCGTGGACGGCCAGCGCACCCCGCCCATCGGGCCCGAAGTGCCCGTCCCTTCCGGCGTGTGGCACGAGCTGGAACTGACCTGCGAAGGCAACCGCATCCGGGCCAAACTCAACGGCCAAGCCATCTTCCCCGAGCTGACGGACAATTCCTTCGCCTTCGGCAAGGTCGGCTTCTGGACCAAGTCCGACTCCGTCTCGCACTTCGTGGACACCGTGATCACCTACACGCCGCGCGAATCCGTCGCGGCCGTGGCGGCGCGCGATCTCGTGGCGCGGAACAAGTCCGTCCTCGGCGTGCAGCTCTTCCGCTTCAAGAAAGGCGACACGAACGCGGTCACGCTCGTCGCGAGCCACGATCCCGCCGTGGTGGGGCGAGCGGGCGGCCAGTCCGAGGCCGACACGTTGCGCACCGGCAACGTCTATTACGCCAAGGGCAAGGACCGGGTGGAATTGATCCTCCCGATCCGCGACCACAACGGCGAGATCATCGCCGCCGCGCGCATCGAGATGGCGACTTTCTCCGGCCAGACCGAGAACAACGCGATGGCCCGCGTTGCGCCGATTCGCCGCGAGCTGGAGCTGCGTCTCCAAGCGGCCGAAGACTGGGAGTAGAATTCTTCTGCTCGTTCCCAGCTGCCAGCCCTCGGGAGATCGTTATTAAAAGCTCCGTCCCGGCCGTTCCTGCGATTCAGAACGGCGTAGGTGGTGCCGCAGCGGTTCCCGCTTCTTGCGGACAATCGTGTTGGGGCATGGGAGTTGGCAGGTCTGTTTTTGTGTATGCGTATGTTTTTAATGATTCTTGGAGTGGTGGGGGCGCTCTCGATCGTGCCCTGTATGATCATGGTGTTGCGGAAACATTCCGCCGTGCGGTCAGCCCACCAATACGAGGGCCGAGTCGTCGAGCACGAGCTGAGAGAAAGCACGGGCAAAAAAGGGCGTAGGAGAACCACTTACACATTGAAAATTTCCTATCAGGACGAAGAAGGGACGCCCCATGAGTTCTCCACGAGAACCGCGTCGAATCCTCCAAGTCGGGAAATTGGTGACACCGTGACGGTCTTCCATCACCCGGATGGATCGGACCCGGACATCCTTGTATTCACCGAGTTGTATCTCGGTTACTGGCTTTGGTTTTGTTTTGGCATCTGCTGTGCGGGATGCGTCTTAGGCCCTCGTGTCATCGAGTGGGTTTACCGATTTTGAACGGTTCGTCGCAACGTTGCTTGGTTATGCCACGAACCAGTCTTTCGAGTGTTGGGAGTCGGCTTGCGGTATTCTGAGAATGGTCCGCCTAGTCCTTGTTCTCTTCCTGTTGCTTTCGCTCCGTGTTTGGAGCGCGCCGATGGGCATCGTCGTTCCGGCGTATTTCTATCCGGGCAATCTGTGGAGCAGCCTGAACTGGGCGGCGGAGCGGGTGCCCTTGGTGGCGATCATGAACCCCAATAGCGGGCCGGGCACGACGCGGAACCCCGACTACGTGGCGGCCGTGAACAGCCTTCGCGCCAGCGGGGGCAAGGTGATCGGCTATGTCTCCACGAGCTACACCGCCCGCAGCACGAACGCGGTGAAGGCGGATATCGACCGCTACTTCAGCTTCTACGCGGTGGACGGGATCTTCCTCGACGAGCTGACGAACGATTCGGTCCCGAGCCATCTCGCCTATTACGCTGCGCTCTACCAATACATCCGGACCAAGGGGACGAACCTTCTCGTGGTCGGCAATCCCGGATTCAACACGCTGGAGGCGTATGCCACGCGGCCCTGTGCGGATGTGCTGGTCACGCTCGAAACGGGCACCGGCTACGCCACCCATGCTGCGGACGCCTGGGCGACGAACCATTTGGCGCGGCGGTTCTGCCAGCTCCCCTACAACGTGCCCAGCGCGGCGACGATGACCAACTACGTCAACCTCGCCGCCGGGCGCAACGTGGGCTGGATCTATGTCACGGGCGACAGCGGCGCGAATCCCTGGGACACCTTGCCGACCTATTGGACCAACGAGGTGAACTACATCCGGTCCCTCAACCAGGCGATGCCTCCGACCGTGCTGCAACTCACGATCACGTCCAACGGCCTGGCATCGGTCCACCTCTCCGGTGCGCCCGGAACCTATGAATTGCAGACCTCGACGAATCTCTTGGACTGGTCCGTCGCACGCACCGTCCGCGTCGGGACCAATCGCCTCGACGTGACGGGTGGCGCGGCCACGAACGCCATCCGGCGCTTTTATCGGACGAGGCAGTGATCCGGGGTGGGTAGTGCTACCAAGCCGCTAAGAGCCCATCCGGAAAACCTCGCCGGTTGCTCTTTTGTGGCCGCGCCCGGTGAGGTGACCAGGCCAACAAAAAAAAATGCGACCAAAGAAACCG
>CBFGQE010000516.1:0-2868 GCA_965650815.1 uncultured bacterium | reverse complement strand
CTTCTTCCCCGTGATGAACCCCTGCGGCTTCGCCGCCTTCGGTTCCTGGAAGGGCAGCGTGTCCGGAATCACCCGCACATCCGTCGTCAGCTTCAGCGGCACCGGCGCGCCCACGTCGAAGGTCATTTCCATGAAGTAGGCGGTCCAGCCCTTTTCCGGCTTGGCCACCGTGGCCGTGTAGATCAATTCCTCGCTGTTCTTTGCCGCGATGTCGGTGGAGCGGTAAGAGGTTCCGATCGTGTCCTGGCGGAAATCCCGCGCTTCGGGGTTGTGCGCCTGCCACAGCCGCACCTGCTTGGGCAGCGTCTTTGCCGTCACCGTGAGCGAACCGTCCGCCCCGTGTTTCCAGGTGAATTCCGGGAAATATCCGCCGCTCGCGATCAGGTGCTGCCATGCGGCCAACGTCTCCAGCGCATCGCTGTTCTTCAGTGAATGGTCCGTGTTCGGCACGTAGCGCAGGAACTTCGGGCCCTTCAGCTCGTCGAAGTAGAACTGCGATGAATCGGGCAGGAAGAACTGGTCGCCCGCCGCGTTGAGCATCAGTTTCGGCATCGTCAGCCGGTCCCGATACTCGAACGGGTCTTCGATGGCGTAGAGCGCCTTCGACTCCGGCGTGCCGATCCAGTCCATGATCCCGTGCCGCACGTAGTCGCCCACCGCCGGGGCGAAGAAGCCGTAGGCGCGGAAGTGGTGCTTCATCGAGGCCTCGACGTTCAGCACGTCGATCACCAGCGGGCAAATGGCGACCACGCGGTCATCGACCGCCGCCGCGGACCACGTTGTCCAGCCGCGCTTGGAGCCGCCCGCCACCACGAACTTCGTCACCGGGATCTTCCCGGCGGCTTCCGACGCGAAGAACGCCGTCAGCGTGTCCATCGCGCGCACCGCCGCCTTGGTCATCGGCAACCGCGCGGGCCAGCGCTCGTCGCCGGTGCGGAGGAACTTGTCCCAGGTGTAGGCGATGAAGTCGTCCTCGAAGCGGCCCTTGGCGTCGCCGGTGAACTTCAGCGGCTGGTTCGGCACCATCTTCAGCTCCGCGACGATGGAGCCCGTGGCCTGCGCGATGCGGGCGATCTCGCGAGAGGGCGGTGGAGCCGGTTCGTTGTTGTTGGCCCCGCCAGAAATGATCAGGAGCGCGGTGTCGTGCAGCACCTTCTCCGGGCGGGCGATCACGAGCCAATGCTCCCAGCGCGTGCGGTCCACCTCGTTCGTCGTCAGCCATTCCTGGGAGATCATCCGCAGCGTGTAGCCCGTCATGCCGTTCCCGGTCGTGGTGCTGACGAGTTTGGAGCCGTAGGCCGGATCGGGCTGCGCCACGTAGCGGTCCAGCGCAGTGGTCGTGCCCCCGGTGCGCATCGCCGCGCTGCCGGAGACGGCGGCCGACACGAGCAGCGCGAGCAAGAAGAGAGGACGCAGCCGACGGGAGAACTTCATGGCCGGTAACAATCCCGACCCGCACCTCTGCGGCGAGCCGAAAAACAGGGCGATGAGCATTGACCACAAGAAGGCACAAAAGGCGCGGGCGAACGACCGATGCAGCGAGGGTTTCTCACGTCGAGGTCGCCAAGATCGAAAAGGTGAACGGGACGTAGGCTGCGGAAGTTCAGAGCGCCAAACTCCAATCCGTGGGCAGATCGAGTCGGGAAACCATTCAGTTCCTGAGAGCCTGTTTGAACACCGAAGAAGTCTGAGAAAAGTGTGGTGTGGAACAGACGGCCCTTGGAGTGCGCCGGCTCGACGGCGCTTTGGTGAAGCGACAAAGCACGGAGCAGCCGCACCAAAGCGGTGTCCAGCCACCGCACTCCATAGCGCGCTTCGAGAGCTTGGCCGCCACCTGCAAACAGACTCTTTGCGTGCGTTGCGCCTTTGCGTGCAGCCCTTGGCTCCGTCTGGTCCCATTTTTGCGCCGATTGTGCCTCTTTGTGTCTATCCCTCCGTTTCCCGCGTGACGCCCGGTCCTGGCCCCGGTCCAATCGCCGATGGATTCCCCGGACTTGCTTGTGGAACCTGCGCACCAGACCGATGCGCCGCCCGTGCCCGCCCTTCCCGGCGCGCTGGCGGCGGTTTACGAGGAACACTCGCGCCCCATCTATTACCTCTGTCTCCGGCTGCTGGCCGACGAAGCAGCGGCGCAGGACGCCACGCATGATGTTTTCCTGAAAGCTTGGCGCGGGCTGGGAACCTTTCGCGGCGAATCCCAGATGCGCACATGGCTCTACCGCATCGCCATCAACCACTGCCAGAACCTCCGCAGCACCTGGGCCAGTCGCCACATCCACGGCGCGGAGGAGGAGACCATCCACGCCCACGCCGCCCCGCCTTCGGATTGCCCGATCCGGGTCATCGAGACCCGCGAGCTCGGCGAACGCATCCGGCGCACGCTCGACGCGTTGCCCGAAGAATACCGCCTCATCCTCCTGCTCGTGGCCGACGAGGAGCTGTCCTACGAAGCGGTCGGCGAATTGACCGGCCAATCCTCCGACGCCGTCCGGGGCAAGCTGCACCGCGCCCGCAAACTCTTCTCCCAACTCTTCGCCCAGACCGCATGAACCCGCACAAGCTCAACCAACGCGCGCAGGAACGGAACGACGCGGCCCAGCGGTCCGGCCAGCACACCGGGACGGCCCGGGAATTCGCCACGCCGGAAGAACTGCTGCGTCACGACGCTTCCCAGGTCACCCCGCCGCCGGAAATCGCGGCCCGGCTCGGCGAAACCATCCGCCGGGAAACGCCGCCCGATCCCTGGTGGAAACGCATCTTCGGCAAGCCCCGCAGCCCGTAGATCGCGCCCGGGAACCCCTGCCTTGTCCGGGACCGTCCGATTCTCCAGAGTGCGCGCCACCAAGTGAGCGCGCCGCATCCCAATCC
>CBFGQE010000515.1:0-2878 GCA_965650815.1 uncultured bacterium | reverse complement strand
TCAGCGTCTATGTCTGCCAATACGCCACCAAGTTCCTCGAAGCCGCCGGCATCCGCTGTCGGCTCGACGTGGAGCCGCAGATGCCCGCCACGGCCTTCGACCTGCCCGTGCGCCGCAGCCTGCTGCTGGCGGTGAAGGAAGCGCTGAACAACGCCGCCAAACATTCCGGCGCCAGCGAGGTCTTTCTCCGCCTCCATCGACGCGACGAAGCCATCGTCGTGGTCGTGGAGGACAACGGAGCCGGATTCGATCCCGCCAATCAGGATGGTTCCCGCAACGGCCTGACGAACATGGCCGACCGGCTCCGGGAAGCGGGTGGACTGTGCCGCATCGATTCCGCGCCCGGACGGGGCTGCCGGGTGGAACTGTCCGCGCCCTTGGTGGAGCCGACGCGGCGAAGGTCGTGGTGGGGAAGGAAGGGGCGGCAAGCGAATCAGTAGTCAGTGTGCAGTATTCAGAGTTGGATGTTTGGAGTTTTCGGCCAGAGCGACTACCCACTGACTACTGAACTCCGATTCACCCCACCGTGCTCTTGGCAATCGCTCCCCGGCTCGGCTACTCAGGCGGGGCATTGAACGAACCTCCGCCCAATTCGCCGCTCCGGCCGATCCGCACGGCCCTCGTCGAGGACAAGCCCGATGTCCGCGAGAGCTGGCGGCAGTTGATCGGCTCGTTCCCCGACTTCGAGTGCGTCTGCACCTGTTCCTCGGGCGAGGAAGCGCTGCGCGTCATTCCGCCGCTCGCGCCCGACGTGGTCATCATGGACATCTTCCTGCCGCGTATGTCCGGTATCGAATGCACCGCGCGGCTCAAGGCGCAGCTGCCCAAGAGCCGCATCCTCATCCTCACCGCGTCGGACGAACACGAGATGGTCTTCGCGGCCTTGGAATCGGGCGCCGACGGCTACCTGCTCAAACGCACCAAACCCGCCGACCTCCGCGCGGCGCTGCTCGATGTCCTGGCCGGCGGCGCGCCCATGACGAGCGAGATCGCCCGGCGAGTCGTCGAGTCCTTCCAGCAACGCGCCCGCAACCGCGACGAGACCATCCGCCTCAGCGCCCGCGAGGAGGAAGTGCTCGTGCTGTTGTCCAAAGGATATTCGAACAAGGAGATCGCCGACCGCATCGGCCTGAGCGTGGACACCGTCCGCACGCACCTGAAACACATCTACGAGAAGATGCACGTGCGCTCCCGCGCCGAAGCCGTCGCGCGCTACATCACGGGCAAGAACTGAGCGGCAAAGCCCGGCTTGCGCTCCGCGACGAAGCCCCGTCACACTTCGGCGAAACATGCGCTTCATCCGGGACATCCACGCCGCCCGCACCGCCGGGAGCCGGCCGGTCATTTCTTTCGAGTTCTTCCCGCCCAAGACCGGCGAGGGCGACAAAACCCTCTTCGAGAAGACCATCCCCGGCCTGATGGCGCTGAAGCCCGACTACTGCTCCGTGACCTATGGAGCCGGCGGCAGCACCCGCGAGAAGACCATCGGCATCGCCACCCGCATCCAGGATGAACACCGGCTAACCGCGCTGATGCACCTCACCTGCGTGAACGCGACGAAGGAGGAGATCCAGTCCGTGGTGGCCGACGCGAAGGCGCGGGGCATCCGCAACATTCTCGCTCTGCGCGGCGATCCCCCTGGCGGCACCGGCGAGTTCAAGGCGACGGCAGGCGGCTTCGAGTATTCCTACCAGCTCGTCCAATTCCTCAAGGAAATGGGCGGCTTCAGCATCGGCACCGCCGGATTCCCCGAAGGCCACATCGCCTGCAAGGAAGGCCGCGAAGTGGACTGGCAACGGCTCAAGGCGAAGATCGATTGCGGCGCGGATTTTGTCGTCACCCAGCTCTTCTTCGACAACGCCGACTTTTTCCGCTTCCGCGACTACTTGGCGAAGCTCGGCGTGAAGGTGCCGCTCACCGCCGGCATCCTGCCGATCCTCGGCTCCGCCCAGGTCCAGCGCTTCTGCCAGCTCTGCGGGGCGACCATACCCGCCGCGTTGAAGGCCCGGCTCGACCAGCTGGCGGGCGACGACGAGGCCTGCGCGAAGTTCGGCGTCGAATACGCGACGCAGCAGTGCGAGGAGCTGATCCGCGAGGGCGTGCCCGGCCTGCACTTCTACACGCTGAACAAAGTGCCCTCGACCTCTGCCGTGGTGAAGAACCTGGGTTTGGCCTGAGGCTCGGCCATCGGGTCAGGATTTGGAGGGGCTTTCGTGGCGCTTCCGGGATCGGTCGGATGAGGAACGGCTGGTCCTTCGGCTGACCTTGGTTTCCTGAACCGGAGCCGCGACATCGGGTTGCCCCGGCAACAGCAGCGCGCCTTTGGAGACCAGCACGGACGAGGCGAGCAGGAGGAAGTTGACGCCCACGTTGCGGAAGGTCTGGTCCAACAGTCCGTGGTAGAGGAGCAGCCCTACGGCGACGCCGGGCAGGACCAGTTCCTTGGCGGCCAAACGGCGGCGGAAAAGCCAAAGCTGGAGGTGGGGAATCCAGATCAGCGCGAACAACCCGGTGCCGACCACGCCGAACTCGGCCAGAAATTCATACCAGTCCCCGTCGGCATGGCCAACTAGCAGGTAGTAGCTGAAGCCGGGGCGATTGGCCGCCATTTCCGGCACGCGGTGTTCGTAGGAGGCGTAGGCGTAGAAATAGCCCGCCGCGCCCCAGCCGAACCACGGCCGGTCCCCGAACATCTTCAGGGCCACTTCATGGAGCAGCCGGCGGTATTTGTCGCCGTGGACCAGGTAGCTGGCCGTGGCTTCGGCCGTGCCCAGTCGGCGCAGAGTCCCGCTGCCGCCCGTGCTCCAGAGCACCGCGCCGAGCAGCACGGCGGCCGCAACGGCCCCTCCGATCAGCCGCAGCGGCCGGGCGATGAACA
>CBFGQE010000514.1:0-2878 GCA_965650815.1 uncultured bacterium | reverse complement strand
CCCTACGACAACCCGTGGAACGCCCTGATGCTCGCCGCCGGCGTGGACTTCGGTCCCAAGGGCGAAGGCTACCTCTGCACCATCCACGGCGATGTCTGGCGCGTGACCGGCATCGACGGTTCACTGCGCGACCTGCGTTGGAAACGCTATACCACGGGCTTGTTCCAAGCGCTGGGATTGAAGGTGGTGGACGGCAAAGTCCTCGTCCTTGGCCGTGATCGAATCACCCGGCTGCACGACGAGAACGGCGACGGCGAAGCCGACTTTTACGAGAGCTTCTTCGACGGCATCGCCACCTCAACCGGCGGTCACGACTACGTCACCTGTCTCGAAAAAGACGCCGCCGGGAACCTCTACTACGTCGATCCCAAGGGCGTGCACCGCGTCTCGGCCGATGGCCGTTCGCAAACCACCTTGGCCACCGGCTGGCGCAATCCCAACGGCATGGGCGTCAGTCCCGCCGGCCTCGTCACCGTCGCGCCGCAGCAAGGCGAATGGACGCCGTCGTCGCAGATCAGCGAGGTGCGCGAAGGCGGCTACTACGGCTTCGGCGGTCCCCGCATGAGCGACGCGCGCCCGCTCGGCTACGACGCGCCGCTCTGCTGGATTCCCCATCGTGTGGACAATGCCAGCGGTTCGCAGGTGTGGTTGCCCGACGGTGTTTGGGGTCCGCTCGGCGGCCAGATGCTGCATCTGCTCTGGGGCCGTTGCGGAATGATGTTGGTGCTGCGCGACGCGAGCGGAACGGCTCCCCAAGGCGCCGTCGTTCCTTTGCCCGGAAAGTTTCTCAGCGGCCCCAACCGCGCCAGCTTCAATCCGCGCGACGGTGCCCTCTATGTGGCTGGCAGCACCGGTTGGCAGACCAGCGCCGCGCGCGACGGGGCTCTGCAACGCGTCCGTTGGACCGGAAAAAACCCGACGCTCCCCGTCGCTTGGCAGGCGCGGAGCAACGGGTTGAGCCTGACCTTCAGCCAGCCCTTGGATCGCACGACGGCCGAAGACATCGGCAGCTACGGCGTGAAGCGCTGGAACTATCGCTACGCGCGGGAATACGGCTCCAAGGATTGGTCCGTGGCCAACTCCGACCTGGAAGGCCGCGACGACGTGCCGGTGAAATCCGCCAAGCTCCAACCCGACGGCCGCACCGTCGTCCTCGACCTCGGCCCGATGACGCCGGTCATGCAGATGGAAGTGCAGTGGAACCTCGACAGCGCCAGCGGCCAGACCAGCAAGAGCCAGCTCTGGCTGACGGTGAACCAAGTTCCGTAGCGAAGCACCGTAGCGGCGAACGGAAGTTCGCCGCTACGGGTTCTTAAACCCTTTCAGATCTTTGTGCTTGTTATGCCTCTTTGCGGCCATTCCTCCGCTCAAGGCGGCGTGTGGCCCAGCTCACGGTTCGCCCACTTGAGGAAGTGTTTCATGTTCGACCGGCTCTCGTGCCCGCCGGTGTGTTGCCGCCAGGCAAGCTGGCCATCGAGAAACTCCGTCTCCGGCGGCGGGAGTTGCACGGTGCGATAATCCTCGGTCACGCCGAGGTCCTTCTTGTCGAGGAGCCGATACGCCGGGCCGGCCGCGACCGTGGCCATGAAGCTGCCCTGCTGGTCCAGCCACAGCGCGTCGCCCTTCTCCGGAATGCCGTAGCTGATGAAGGCCGGGCGCGGAGCACACAAGGCAATGAGCTGGTGGGCGTCCACCGGCAGGTCTCCCGCCGTGCGGCGACCAAAGCTGGCTTCCTCCGCGCCGTATTTGAGGAAGTTGCCCGCCATCCAATGGTAGCCTCCTTGGCCGGTCAGGTTCTCCACCGCTTCGCCGAAATCGCGCCGGTGCGGCTTCACGCCGCCTTCGCCCGACGACGCGATCAAGCCGATGGCGAAACGCGGTTCCAGCGCGAGCGTGACCAGGGCCGCCTTGCCGTAGCGCGAAACTCCCTCGATACCCACGCGCTTGGCGTCCACCGCCGGCTCCGTCTCCAGGTGGTCCAGCCCCCGCGCCGCGCCCCATGCCCAGGCCCGCAATGCGCCCCAATCGTCCGGCTTGCGCGCCTGGCCGCGGTTCACGAGACCGATGATCCCGCGCGTCAGGCCCGCGCCGTTGTCGGCCTGGATGCTGTTGGGATCGATCTGCGCGTAGCCCCAACCGGCGGCGATCAACTGCTCGGTGGACGGCGGATCGGCGAAGGGTCCGCCGAATTCCCGAACCTGGTTCGTGGAAGGCGGCGCGCTGGCCGAACGCGGCAAACGCCCTCCGCCAAAGCCCGTGAACATCATCAGCACCGGCACCGGACCGGGCGCTTTCGCCGGAACCACGACGACCATCTTGATCTCGACCGTGATCGACGGACATGCCGTGTTGTCCACGCGCCCGACCAATTGTTTGCCAATGACCGGCCGCCCGCCGACCACGCCGTCCAGGACGTTCGACACCACGGTCCACGTCACCGGCGGCATGTGCCGCGGCACCCGGCCGATCACTTCGCGTTCGAAGTCCTCGACGATCTCCGGCCTCCGCTGGGACCACCACGCGTCGGCTGTCGTGACCTTCGCGCCGCTCTTCGTGACGAGCAGTTCCGGGTAGTCGGGAAATGGATTCGCCTTGGCCGGATCGTAGTTGGCGGCGTTCGGTTGGTTGGTCTGGGCGTTGCGCCCGGGCCGCAGCCGCTGGATGCCGAGCTGGTCCAGCATGTTCCGGTGATCCTGCTGCGTCGTCCACGACACCGGCGGCGGCTCCTGGGCGCGGACCGGTCCAGAAAGAAACCAAGCGGAAACACAAAGCGCCGGAACACAGGCCGCCGAAGAGAGCGTTCGCCGGAGATTCATGGGAATGGAGGAGATGACGCGGCGAACCGGACCGGGATACAAGGGCGAAGGATCCCGTCGCG
>CBFGQE010000513.1:0-2887 GCA_965650815.1 uncultured bacterium | reverse complement strand
AAATTCATCACCGCCGGCGACATCATCCAGGTCGTCGGTTCCCAGCGCTTCAGCGCGCCGGTGAAGGCGTCGCCGCTCGATGTCTATCGCGCCGCCCGCACGGTCAATCCCTCGCCCTACATGTTCCTGCTGGAGCTGGAAGGCTTCTCCCTCGTCGGCGCGTCGCCCGAGCTGCACGTCCGCTGCGAGGACCGGCACATCGAGATCCGCCCGATCGCCGGCACCCGCCCGCGCGGTAAGACCACGGAGGAAGATGTCGCGCTGGAGAAGGAGCTTCTGGCCGATCCCAAGGAACGCGCCGAGCACGTCATGCTGGTCGATCTCGCGCGGAACGACATCGGCCGGGTCTGCGACTTCGGCAGCGTGCAGGTGAAGGACCTGATGGTCATCGAGCGCTACAGCCACGTGATGCACATCGTTTCCCAGGTCGAAGGCACGCTGTCGCCCAAGCACTCCCCCTACGACCTGATGCGGACGACCTTTCCTGCGGGCACGCTCAGCGGCGCGCCCAAAATCCGCGCCATGCAGATCATCTCCCAACTGGAAGGCACCCAGCGCGGGCCCTACGGCGGCTGCGTCGGCTACTTCAGCTTCAACGGCAATCTCGACTGCTGCATCACCATCCGCACCGCGCTGTTGAAGGACGGCCAGGTTCACATCCAGGCCGGCGGCGGCTGGGTCAACGACTCCGTGCCCGAAGCCGAGTTCCAGGAAACCGTGAACAAGTCCAAGGCCATGCTCCGCGCCGTGGCGATGGCGGAGGGGTTTCAGGCCAACTCATGAGCTGAAGAAAATGGCCGCCATCTCACGCTCCATCGAAATCAGGCTGTCACAGATATCATTCGACGCTTTGCCTCCCGACGTTCTGGCGCATCTGTCCGACGAGGAAAGAAGAGCAGTGATTGAGGGCGGGAGCTATTTTAGGAGCCTTGCCAAGCGCACCAAGCGGAAGGATCTGAAGCGACTGTTTGGCGCGGTAGAGAAGGATCAGCCGGTCACGCTGCGCATGTCTTCTGAAGGAGATGGCCCCTACTTGAACTATTTCGGATTCACGCTCATGAAGATTGGCGGGGTCCATCCCCAGCTGAGACTGGCGAGCCCGTTGCCCAACCTGCCGTTCCCGAAGCTCATCAGGGAAATTTACGAAGTGGTCGGCGGCTTCAGGGAGCCTTGGGCGGACTACGCGGGATTGGTTGCCACCCCCGCCATCCGCAGCTACGAGGAAATCGGCTACTGGTTGTCCGAGGAGAACAAGATCGATGGCACGAAAGCGTTTTGCTTTTACCAAGATGGCGGCGGCGACTCGTTCGGGTTCGATTCCGAGGGACGTGGTGTTCAATACAACCACGAAGAGGGCATCCTAGAACTGGCAGGCTTGGAGGAGACTTTCGGCGACTACTTCGATTGGGCTCTGAAGCGGGCCTGATTCCTGCCGAAGGCGAAGGGGGCAGGCCGAGAAGTGACCGGGCCTGTCAGGAGAGGACCAAGACCGTTTCGGATGCTGGGCGCTCCAGCGAGCGGATGGCGTCTGCATGACGGTTGATGAGCCGGAGCAGGTCGTGGCGGCTACAGTTTCCCAGGCGCAGCCAAACGAGCTTGGGCGGTGCACCGTGGAGAAGGCTCCGTTGGACGAAGTCGGAGTCTTTTGAAACCACCACGAAGCCATTCTCCTTCGCGAAGCCCCAGATCCGGTCGTCGGGACAGCCTTTCAAGCCGCAGTCCCGGACGTGCAGGCTACCGGGGAAACTCTCTTTCAGCAGTCCCGGCAGAACCGGTGACAGGTTCTCGTCAAACAGCAGCTTCATGCGGGACGACGTTCAAACGGCGGTCCCGGTCGGCGGCGAAGGCGAAGCAGGCTTGGATGTCTTCGGAGGAAAGGTCGGGGAAATCCTCCAGCACTTCGGCGATGCTCATGCCGCCGCCGAGGTAGTCGAACACATCGGCTACGGCGATGCGGGTGCCGCGAATGCAAGGTTTGCCGCTGCGAATGGCCGGATCAATGGAGATACGCCGGAGGTAGTCCATGCTTGGGAAGGTAGTTGGAAGGGGAGGTTGCCACAAGCGGCGTTCTTGGAGCGAGGCTCACACAAACGTCCCGCTCAACAGGCTCTGGGTGATCTCGCTGCGGACGCGTTCGAGGAGCTTCTTGGTTTGGCGGATGCCGCTGGATTCGAGCAGCACTTCGCCCTCGTATTCGATGCCGACCCAGCCCCGGTAGCCGGCGCGGTAGGCCATAGTGAGCATGTGGGAGAAGTCGGTCTTCTTTTCGTTTCCGTTGAAATCAAAGTCGTGGCTCTTCGCGCTGAGGCCTTTGGCGTAGGGGAGCATTTCCCGCACGCCGAGATAGCGGTCGTAGTCGGTGAAGTTGCCGAAGTCGGGCAGGGTGCCGGCGTTGGCCATGCCGGTGCCGCGGATGACGGCGGCGAGCCAGTTGCCCTGGGAGGAATAGCCGCCGTGGTTCTCCACCAGGACGTTCAGGCCGAGGGGCTGCGCGATCTCGCAGAGGCGGCGAAGGCCATCGATGGCCAGCCGGGCCTGTTCCTCGCGGGGGCCGCTGGAGTAGGCGTTCACGCGGATGGAATGGCAGCCTAGGAATTTGGCGGCTTCGAGCCACTTGCGGTGGTTCTCGATGGCTTCGGCGCGGGCGGCGTTGTCGGGATCACCGAGGCGGCCTTCGTCGTCGCACATGATGAGCACGCTGGTGACGCCCTCGCCGTCACAGCGGTTCCGCAGTTCGGTCAGGTAGGCGCGGTCCTGGGCCTTGTCCTTGAAGAACTGGTTCACGTATTCCACGCCCTCGATCTCGTAGTCGCGCCGGGCGACGAGCGGGAAATCGAGGTTGGTCAGTTCGCCTTTCTGGAGGGTGCGATGCAGGGACCATTGGGCG
>CBFGQE010000512.1:0-2888 GCA_965650815.1 uncultured bacterium | reverse complement strand
GGCCCGACTTCGCCGTGTCCCACTTCGCGAACCAACCGGAGAAGGTCGCCGTCCACTCCGCCTTCGTGAGCGAACCGTCCTTGTCCGCATCGGCGGCGGTGAAGAGACCGGGCCCGAGGAACATGGCCGGACCGAAGCCGCCGGGTCCGCCCGGACGATTGCCCTGGCCACCGCCGGGAGGACCGCCGAACCCTTCGGGCATGGGCAGCAGTGCGCCGAGCCCTTCGACGAACTGCGGCTGCTTCAAGCTCTCGGCCTTGCCCGCATTGATCGTGTCGAACCACTTCGCGCCGACGGCGGAAAATTCCGTCGCGTCCAGCTTGCCGTCCTTCGAGGCGTCGCCCTGATCGATGAGCAATCCGGCCAGCATCGATCCGGGACCGAATCCTCCCGGTCCGCCCATCATCCGGTTGCCGCCACGACCACCACCGCCGGGTCCACCGGGTCCACCGCCGAATCCAGGACCGCCCGGCCGCGCGAAGGTTTCGTTCGTGTCGTGCGGCACGAGGTGGAACTTGCCCTTCTCGTCGAGATAGAGGCTGTAGTCGCTGGCGCGCACCCAGTAGCCGTCGTTGTTGATGAGCGCGTTTTCCAGCGCGAGGAACTTGAGCGCTCCATCGATGTCGAGGATCGGCGCGAGCGCGGCCTCCAGCTTGTCCGGCGGGGTCTCGTTCAGGATCTTCGTCAATCGGATGAGCGCGGCCCAGGACGTTTCGTCGTCCTTGGTCTTGATGTCGTAGATCGGCTTGTAGGGCGCGGAATCGTCGCCGAGATAGGCGAGGCCGCCGCGACCGTTCGGGCTGCCGGAGACTTTCCAGCGCGCGCCCTTGCCGGAACCGTAGTGGGTCTTGGTGAAGTCCTTGTTGAACTGTTCGGAGTTCACGTAGAGGCCCCAGCTCTCGCCGTTGATGACCACGCGGACAAAGTTCGCGCGCGGTGCGGGGAGGTAGTTCTTGGCGATCTCGGCGAAGAGCACCTGCCGCAGGAAGCTCGGGTCTTCGTGGGCGTTGTTCAGGTTCAGCGTCTTCACGTCGCCCAGCCGCTGGTCCTCGTGGACGAAGTCGAGCGAGAGGTTGAGCGAACGCTTCCGCCCTTCGCCCACCATCATGAAGGACGACATGCCGCGGAAGTGGACGCCCACGTCCTTGTAGGTCTTGCCGTCCACCATGAGCGTCGCGGGAACCTCCACGTCGGTGTTGTTGAAGTCGGCCAGCTCCTTCTCCCAATCCGCGTTGTCGAAGGTCAGGAACAGCGTGCGGATGACGGAGGTGTCGTAGAGCGGCTTGTCGGCGTAGGCCGTCACATCGGCCGACGTCAACTTTTCGCCGGGCTGGGGCGGAGTCTGTTCGCCGCCGCGCCCACCAGGACCGCCGAAGCCGCCCGGACCTCCGGGACCGCGCCGCCGTCCGCCGCCGTTGGCCGCTTCCTTCGCGAGATGTTCGCGGGCCGCCTTTCGCTCGGTCGCGTCGAGACGCTTGTCGCCATTGGTGTCGAACTTCGCGACGAGCTTGGTCTCACCTCCCATCGGGCCGCCGGGACCTCCCGGAAAACCTCCCGGAAATCCGCCGCCGGGCGGACCGTCGGGTGAAGGCTGGGCGAAGAGCGGCGCGGCGCAGCCGAGCACGGCGACCAGGACGGCGCGGGAGAGAAAGCGAGAGGTGGTGTTCATGGAGTGGACGGGTGGAGGTGAAAGGGATGACTCAGACGGCTTCGGGTTCGTGACGGCGGATTTCGACGGACTGCACGCCTTCGGCGCGGTTCAGGGCGCGGACAAGCGCTTCAGCCGATGCGCCGGGACGCAGCCGCACGTCGTAGAGCAGATCGAGCGACGCGCCTTGCCGCGCGGTGGTGATGGAGACGAGTTCGCGCGCGAGGAGGTGTTCGGAGAAGATCGTTCCGGCCAGGGCTTCGCTGTCCTGCCCGATACCGCAGCGCAGCGTCAGGCGAAAGGCGGTATCGGCATCCGGTCCCGTCGCCGCTTGGCGCTTCGCCAGGAAGAACGCCGCCACGCCCACCACACATGAGCCGATGCCGGCGACCCACAGATCGCTCGCCCCGGCCGCCATGCCGACAACCACCGCGAAGATCACATAGGCCGTGTCCTGCGTGTCCCGCACCACGGTGCGGAAGCGCACGATGGACAGCGCGCCGACGAGGCTGAAGGCCCGGGCCACGTTGTCGCCGATCACCTGCGTGACCATCGCGATCAACACCGCCAGCAGCACCAGCGTGGCGGTGAACGACGCCGAAGCGTCCGCCCGTCGCGCCCGCCGGTGAATCCATGCCACCACCGCGCCGAAGACCAGCGCGAGCGACAACCTCACGAGGATGTCGAGCGGCGCGACGTGCGGCCCGGCCGCGAAGGTGCTTTTCAGGAATTCGGGCATGGCTGGAGCAACGGGGAGCCTTGGCTCGCTGAGCGGACTTCGTGGGTGGAGGAGGCGGAGGCCACCAACCGCAGCGCGTCCACGGCGAGGCGGTATTTCGAGGTGGGCTCCGGAACCAAGGCGAATTCTTCGACCAACGCCTTGAACAGCGCCGGCAGGTCCCGGAGGAACTTCAGCTCCAGGATCGCGTAGCCGGGCAGCACCGGCACGGCGGGTTCGGAACCGAAGAAGTCGAAGCCGTGGACCGTCGTCGCCCGGAGATCCTCGTCGATCGTCAGGCGGATGGGGCCGTTCACCGTCATCGCCACCCGCGCCGTGCGGCGATAGGCGATGCGGGCCACCGGAGCCAGCCGACGCGCCATCAACCGCCGCTGGAACCAGCGTCCGGACCAATGCGTATCCGAGTAGGTCACGCTTCCAGCGTCATTGGAGAAGACAGGGCGCGAGAAGCCCCTCACCCCGTCCCTCTCCCCATCGGATGGGGAGAGGGTGGCCGAAGGC
>CBFGQE010000511.1:0-2892 GCA_965650815.1 uncultured bacterium | reverse complement strand
TCTGCCGTTCCCGGCGCTGGGCGGCATCGAGGTGAAGGATCTGGCGCTGGTGTCGCTGCGGATGTTGACCGGACACGAGGACGGTCGCCCGAACCGCGTGGCGGTGATCGATGTGACCATCCCGGCCGATCCTCGGATTGTCGGTGAAATCACGATCCCTGCTGAAAACGGCGACGGCGTGTTCGCCATCGTCCGCCGCGAAGACGGCAAGCTCCTGGTCGCCACCGACCGCGACGTGCTCCTGCTCGATCCGACCAAGCTGCTCCAATCTCCATCTGCGACTGGCGCGCTGCATCCCGCCATCGTAGGCGTGTTGCCCGGAGCCGGGGAGACCATGCGCACCTTTGGCGGATTGGCGGCCGGTCTTCAACTGGCCAGTTCCGGCGGACGCAATGTCGTGGTGCAGTCCGCGCCCGTGCTGGAGTTCGTTTCTTTCCCCGGCGTCGCGCCGTTCCAGCCGCAACACCTCGCGGCCTCGAACCGCACCGCCGTCGCCGCCTTGATGCAGGAGCTCGTGGCGGAAGACAGCCTGCGTCTTGCCCGGCTCCGGCCGGAAGGCGACGCGGTGATTTCCACGCTGACGCCGCCCAGCTCGCTCGCCCACTACTACACCCGCGTCCACGCGCCGGGCTCGGCCGGACCAGTCATCGAGTTGTCGCTGGAAAGCCTGAACCGGGGCGGAACCGCCTTGAAGAACCGGGGCCTGCTCTTTCCGCCCGTCCGCGCCATGGGCGAAGCCGCACTCAGCACGCTCGGACAGACTCCGCGCAGCTACGAAGCCCCGGTCCGTTCGCTGCGCGCGTGGCGGGTCTCCAACGATCCGACCGATCCGAACTACAACGTCTATCTCTCCCGCCCGTTCGCGCTGCTCTACGAAGAAGCCAGCGTCCAGACGCTCGCCGAGCTGAAGGGCCAGTTCGACCGGGAGATCCTGTGGAGCGGCGCGTTCCTCCGAGCCAGCCTTGATCCTTCGATGCGGAACAACCCCGTGCTCGGTGCCTACGCGGCCGAAGCCGATCCGGTGCGCCGCACCTTGTTGCCCGGAGCCTCGGTCGTGGCCCGCGCTCTGGCAGCCGACTATTTGATGGGACCGAATCCCATGCCGCTGATCGGCGGCGTGGCCGTCCCGTCGGCCTTCGGCACGCTCGGCGCACACAACGGCGAGGTGATGCTGACGCCGGTGGACATGACCTTGCCGGGTCGCCGTCTGCCGATTGAGTTCCGCCGTGCCGGGGGTGGCCAAGGGCTCTTCGACGGACCGTTCGGCCGTGGTTGGGACTTCAACTTCAACCAGCGGATGGTCGAGCTGCGTCCCGCGATTCTGCCGGTGGGCGCGACGTTGCCGCTCGTCACTCGCGCGAACAGCGCCGACTCCGAGGTGGCGAAGACCGATGACGTGCTCTTCTACAACGGCGCGGGTCGGGTGATCGCCTACCGCTACTTCGGCACCAACGCTCCGGCAGAGGTCGTAGCCGATCCGTTGGTCCAGCAGCTCGGTTGGCTGAGCAAAGGCGCGGCCTTCTACACGTCGCCCAAGGGCGTCTTCAACCTGCTGGTGAAGATGAAGGACGGTCGTTTCGCGCGGCTCGATCCCGACGGCACGCAAACCTGGTATGGCGCCGACGGCCGTCTCGACACGATCTACGACCGCTACACGGAGAACTCGATCCGTTGCGCCTACAACGACCGGGGTGAGCTGGTTCGCATCGAAGACGAACTGCGCCGCCCGCTGGACATCGGCTACTACCGTTTGGCCGGAGACGACGCGTTCCGGGGCGGCGTGGACGAACGCACCGAGCAGCCCGGCGTGGCCGGCCGCATCGCGCGCTTGAAGGACTACACCGGCCGCGACGTGCTTTTCTTCTACACGGAGGAAGGTTTGCTGGAGCGGAAGGAAGGCCCGCTGGTCACCACCGCGGCGGAAGGCGGCTTCACCGGTCGCCAGGTTCAGAAGTATCTCTCCAGCGACGCCAGCCGTCCGGAGAAGAGCGCGCAGGCGTTGACCGGCATGCAGTCCGGCAGCGAATCCGGCACGCCGTTGCTCGCGGCAGTGGAGGTCGGCCAGGCGTCGCGCGACGTCGCCACGAAGATCGCCACGGCGGGCAAGGAAGTGGGCGTGTCGTTCAACCACGCCAACACCGCCCGCGCCGTCAGTCTGGGCGGGGCCAAGTCCAGTTTCACCGGCCAGGACGGTTCGACCACGGCCTACGAATTCGACGCCTTTGGCCGGGCCGAGAAGGTTACGCTGGGGCGGGGCGACGAAACACCCGAGGTCTCGCAGTTCACCTACAACGCCGACGGCCTGGCCACGAAGATCGTCTATCCCGAAGGCAATTGGGAGGAGTTCATCTACGACACGACGAACCCCAGCCTGCGTTCGCGCGGCAACCTGCTGAAGGTGATCAAACATCCTGGGCCCCGCGGCGGCGCGACCTTGGAAGCTAGGGCCACGTTTGACCCGACCTACAACGAGCCGCTGACCAAGACCGACTACAACGGCAAGACCGCCAGCATGACCCTCTCGTCCGACAAGCGGGGCGTGGAGGAGGTCCGCTTGGGCACCGAACGGGAGAGCTATCGCCGCAACGCCTACGGCCAGGTGGAGCGGATGGAGACGGCGGACGGAATCGTCACCGTGTCCACCTTCACCTCCGACGGGTTCCTCGAAACCAAGACGGTCGGGCCCGACACCACTCGCTACGTCTATGAGGGCAATTCCGGGAAGCTGGGGCTGCCGTCCAGGATCATTGATCCGCGCAGTCTGGAAACGACGTTCGTCCACGACGAGCGCGGCCAGACCGTTCGCCAGGAACGTGGCGGGCATCGGATCGAGAATTCCTACGACGAGCGTGGCTTCGTGGTCCGCGTGGCCACTACCCAGGACACGGGCGT
>CBFGQE010000510.1:0-2893 GCA_965650815.1 uncultured bacterium | reverse complement strand
CCGCAGGTCGGCATGGACGGGCAGGACATCGCGGCGGCGTGGAGCAAGCTCGCCTGCTTTTCGGTTTTCACACCGTGCTCGTGGAGCAACGCGGTGATGCTGTCCTTCTCGGCGTCGGTCACGTTCGCGATGAGGACGTTCTGGTTGGCGGAGAGGCGGAATTCGACGTTGCCGAAGCGTTCGGCGACGCGGCGCAACGCGGTCTTCTGCTTCGCCTTCTCGGTGTCCTTGATGCGACCAGACTCGACGAAGAGCGTCAGGAACCAGCGACCATCCAGGCCTTTCTGCCAGCCGTAGGTGTCGGACGTGGTGGTGAATGTCACCGGCTTCGGGGCTTCCAGCTTGGCGCCGATGCGCTGCTCGACTTCGCCTCGGAACCACGCGGCCCCCTTCTCCTCCAGCACATACTTGAGGCGGGCGTGCTTGCGGTCGGTGCGATCACCGAAGTCGCGATGAATGGTGAGAACCGCCTTGGCGACGTCGACCAGCTGCTCACGCTTGAAGAAACCGACGATATCGGCCAAGCGCGGATAGGTCATCGTGTTGCCATGGCTGCGTCCCATGCCGCCGCCGGCCGTGAGGTTGTAGCCCACGAGCTTGTCGTTCTCAACGATGGCGACGAAGCCCATGCAGTTCGTGAAGATGTCCATGTCGTTCACCGGCGGAATGACGAAGGCGACCTTGAACTTCCGGGGCAGGTATTGCCTGCCGTAGAGCGGATCGACGAAATCCTTGTTGGCCGGGTCGTCGAGGTTCAGTTGAACGCCGTCCACCCAGATGGAGTGGTAGGCCTTGGTCTGGGGCAGGAGCGAATCGGAGACGAGTTTGGAGTCTTCCCACACCTGCTGCCGCGCGACGGTGATGGCGGGCGCGGGCGAGGCCATGACGTTGCGGTTCACGTCGCCGCAAGCGGCCAAGGTGTCGATCATCGCCTGGTTGATCTCCTTCATCAGGGGACCGAGGCGATCCTTGACGACGCCGTGGAACTGGATGCTCTGGCGGGTGGTGACGCGGAGGGTGTTGTTGGCCTTGGTCGTGGCCAGATCGTCCATCGCGATCCACTGCTTGGCGCTGAGCACGCCGCCGGGAATGCGGCCTCGGATCATCCAGATGTAGAGCTTGCCGGTCTTGCGGAGATCGCGGTCGTCCTGCTGGTAGATGCCGTGGAACTTGAGGAACTGCTCGTCGTCGCCGGAGAAGCACGCCTGCGAATTGTCGGCCAAGGTGGCGGCGATGTTTCCGGCGAGGGTCGGAACGGCGATCTTCAAATGCTCGTTCTTCACGAGCGGCTTGCCTTCGGTGGGCGTCGATGCGGGAGCTGCGGACATAAATCTTTAGTTAGTTGCCAATGTTAAGTAGGTAAATCTTGAATCCATTCGCGGATCAATGGCAAGCAGGATTCTGGTTCGCTTGGGTTCGCCTGTCGATTCTACGGATGCCAGCGCCAACATCCGCAGCGGGAATCCAGCTGGTTTCTAGACATTTCCACCCTTTCGCCTCCAATCTTCTGCCCATGAACTTCCGGGCGAAAATTGTTCCGTTGGACCAGCTCCCGGCTTGGCGCGAAGCGTTTCGCCGCACCGGCCGCAAGTTGGTCGTGACCAATGGCTGCTTCGACATTCTCCATTTGGGCCATGTCACCTACTTGGAAGCGGCGCGAAACCAGGGCGACGCCCTGCTCATCGGCTGCAACGGCGACGCTGGCGTCAAGGAACTCAAAGGCCCCAGCCGCCCGGTCAACACCGAGCAGGACCGCGCCGGCATCTTGGCGTCGCTCGAAGCTGTCTCCGCCGTCAGCATTTTCCCGGAAAGCCGCGCCATACGTTTTCTGTCGCTGGCCCAACCGGACATCTACGTGAAGGGCGGCGACTACACGCTCGAAACCCTGAACGCCGAAGAACGCCGCGTGGTCGAGCAATGCGGCGGACGGTTTGTCTTCATCCCCTTCGTCCCCGGCAAGTCCACGACCGGGCTGCTCGAAAAGATCTCCAAACTGTGATCCCCCCGAAAATCGGGCCTCCCAACACCCGCCCGCAACAAGCGGGACGTTGACACCCGCAAACTGAGGCCCTTAGGCTCCGCCCTGTTTCTAACCCATAGCTGCTCCTACCATGCTGATTCGTATTAGTTTGATCGTGGCCATCGTCGCGGGCTTGGCGACCGCGATCATCGGTTTCACCGAGCTGAAATCGCGGCTCACCACCACGATCACGGACCGCGACACCTACATGCAGGAACGCGACCAGGAACGGGTGGCCCACACGAAGACCAAGAAGACCCTTTCCGACACGACCGCCACGCTGGAGAAGACCCAGAAAGATCTGGCCGACGTGACCGGGCAACGCGACGCCCTCCAAGGCGAGAAAGATCAGCTCACCCAAGCAAACCTGAGCCTCACCAAATCGCGCGACGAGTATAAGCAGAGCCGCGACAGCCTCCAGCAGGAGATCAATCGCTGGAACGGTTTGGGCTATTCCATCGATGCGCTGCGCGGATTCATCGCCGAGCGCAAGAAGATCCTAGAGGAGAAGGACGCGCTGATCACCGAGAACAAAGTTCTGAACAAGAACTTGGTCATGGTTCAAGACAAGCTCGAAGGCATCCTCGGCAAGCATCGCCCCGTCGAACTTCCCGAAGGCCTTCGCGGCGAGATCGTGGCCGTCGATCCCAAGTTCGACTTCGTGGTCCTCAACATCGGCGGCGACGCCGGCGTCAAGGAACGCGGCGAACTGTTGGTGAACCGCAACGGCCAGTTGATCGCCAAGCTGCGTGTTTCCAGCGTCAGCCCCACCCACTCCATCGCCAACATCCTTCCCGAGTGGAAGGCTGCCAACGAGGAAGTGCTCGAAGGCGACAAGGTTCTTCCCTGATCCGGCCCGATGAAACTGCGCTT
>CBFGQE010000509.1:0-2904 GCA_965650815.1 uncultured bacterium | reverse complement strand
ACCCGGCGTCGCCCTCATACACCGCGACGAGGTCCATGCCGCAGATGGTGCATTTACCCGGCTGGTCGGACTTGATCCACGGGTGCATTGGGGACTGGTAGTAGACCGGGGCGGCCTTGGCTGAATCCGATGCCGGATGACGGATGCCAGATGCCGTAAAGACGCCGCGGAGGAGCCAGCCACTTGCTAGGGCGACACCGGCAATGAGGACGAAGAGGAGAAAGCGTTTCATGGAGTCTGACGGGAAGGGGAGTTTGTCGATCCGGCCTCCGGGATCTGGAATCCGGCACCGGCTTCTTGGTCATCGAGTTGATCCAAGGCCTCCAGATCGGCGAGGCCGCAGCAGAGGGTGATTTCGGCGAGCATCCGCCACTGTTCAGCGATGGCGGCATCGAGCATCCGGCGGTTGGCGATCCATTCGCGCCGGGCAGCGAGGAGCTGGGACAATTCGGCCTCGCCGCTGGTCCAGCGCTGGCGCAGCAGCTCGACCAGTTCGGCGGAGCGGGGAACGACCCGGTCGCGCAGGGCGACGGCTTCGCGACGGGCGTTGTCGGCGAGGGTGGCGACGCGCTCGGCCTCCACGGGCACGTAGCGTTCGTAGTCCTCCAGGTCGTGGCGCGCGGCTTCGGCCTCGGCACGGGCGCGGGAAACGTCGGCGCGATAACCCCGGCGGTTGAACCAGGGAAGCGTGAGACCGACACCGATCATGCCTTCGCGGATCTCGCCGCTGCCGGAGTATTGCCGCATCTCGCCGAAGACCGTGACTTCGGGCCTTGCGGCGCGTCGGGCGACATTGGCCCGGGCTTCGCCGACTTCGGCTTCGCGGCGAAGCACCTTCAAGCGGGCCTCGTTGCGCAGCGTGAGATGACGGAGCCGGTCGTTGAAGCGGACCAACGGGCCCGGTTCGGGCAAGCGAAGTTCCGGCCAAGCACCGGAGGCGTCTCGGGCCAGCAAACGGTCGAGCTCCTGGCGCGACTGCTTGGCCAAAGCCTGTTCGCCCGCTTCTTTCGCGCGGAGCAGGTCGAGCTCGTTTTGCAGCCGGAGAATCTCCGAGGCGTCGCCGTTGCCCGCCTTGAAGCGTTCTTCGGCGACGCGCAGGAGGGCTTCGAGCCAGCGGCCTTCCTCGCGGGTCAATCCGACCTGTTGATCGAACAAGGCGGTCTGGATCAACCGCTGGACCAATTGCAGGCGCAGGAGCTGGAACTGGTAGTCGATGCGGGTCTCAGCACTGAGGGTTTCGGCGGCGGCGACGGCTCGGGCGGCGGCGGGCTGGCCGAAGAGCGGCAGCTTTTGCGACACGCCATAGACGAGGTCGCCGTCGTCGCGGCGCATCATCGAAGGGGCCATCATCACGCCGAGGGAGACCTCGGGATCGGCCCAAGTGCGGACGGCATCGGTGCCGGATCGGGCAGCAACGGTGCGGGCTTGCGCGGCCAACAGCGAGGGCGCGTTGGTGCGCAGCTCTTCCGCGTAGCGGTTCATCACCGCCGGATCGAGGCGGAGGGCGTTTGTTTCAGGCCCGGCCCAGGCCGCCGGCGCGCCCAAGGCGAGCAGGCAAAGGAGTTGTGGAAATTTCATGGGAACAGTCGGCCGGTAACGGTCCGGCACGGATCAAGTCGATGGACACGATCCTCCCGCGCAGATGGGGGCGGGGAGAATCCGGACTTGGCGCGGACGAGAAGCTTTACAGCACGATGGCTGGGCACACTTCAGGCGCGCACGGCTGTTCTCAAATGAGGAGGAGGCAGTGCCGCTGGTAGAGCGGCACGGAACCGACGGACGAAGGGGAAACGGGAAGGGGAACGGATTCCTGGCGGGCATCCAGCGCCACGGTCAGAACCAGCGTGAGTGGCGGAGGGGCCAGGAGGGAGCGGCCGGAATGGTCAGGCGATGGAACGGACGCCGGAACCGTGGCCTGGTCGCCGCCATTGGCCGGGGTGATGCAGCAGGCGCAGTGGGAGCAGCCCGCTTCATCGCTCATGGAGCAGGCCGCCGACTCGGATGAGCCGCCAGCCGTCGCTCCGCACGGAGACACGACGCCGACCAGCAACAGCACAATGCTGAGGGTAAGGGCGACGACGTGTTTCATGGCATTCAGATTAACGGACGATACGCGGAAGACTTACTTCTTTTTGTCGTCCTTCTCGAGTTTCTTGAGGAACTTCTTGGGATCCTTGTCGAAGTCCTTCTTGCAGGACTTGCAGCACATCTTGATCTCCTGGCCCTCGTGGACGAAGACGAACGGCTTTCCCATGCTGCCCAGCTCCTCGTCGGCCACGATGCAGGTCTTGAGCGGGTAGGGCTTGGGCTTCTTGTCCTTGCCCTTGGCGTCTTCGGCAGGGGCGGAAGCGACGCCGAAGATCACGGCGACTGCGAGCAATGGGAGGAGGAGTTTTTTCATGTCGGTCTTCAGTTGTTGAACTCACGAATAGACCATGAACCGGGGCTGCGCACTCAATTTTTCTGAACGGGATCTGCTCGTCGCGGAAGGCGGGATTGCCGAAACGACGGGTGCGGCCTAGTTTCGCGCATCGTTATGACCCGCCAGCAAGTGCTCGACCTGTATTTCATGGACGCCCGCTGCAAGCTCATCGAACTGGCCGCGTTTCTCGACCGCGTGGACCGGGGCACGGGCGATGCGGACTTCCGTCTGACCGCCTTTCGCGACGCGATGAAGCACTTGGCCGACGGCGAACCCAGGCGGGCCGAGGCAGTTCTGCTGGCCTTCAGCGATCCGACGGCGGAACCCGTCGCCAAGGCACCGGGCAAAGGCGCCGTCGGAGCGTGGCCCGGTAGCCGTTGAACGGATCGCGGAGACATTTGCACAGATTTTCCCTTCCATGCGCTACATCGAACCCCACGGCCACATGGTCAGCCGCACGACGGACGACTACCTCGACATGG
>CBFGQE010000508.1:0-2906 GCA_965650815.1 uncultured bacterium | reverse complement strand
TTCGCGTGGGGTGAAATCGCTTGCTAGGCGCGGGTGCCGACTGGTTCGTTCAACGCCCGAAGCCCCCGCACCATGAGCAAGCCCGCCTCGTTCTTCGTCGTCGGTCTGTTGACCGGAGTCCTCCTGGCCTCCGGCCTCTTCTCTTGGCTGGGGAGCCGACGGGGCGCTTCGGGCGCGTCGGCGGACGCCGGGGTCAAGGTGCTGCGGGTCGCGCACGCGCTGCCCACCGCGCATCCGGTCCACCAGGGCATCGTCTTCATGGCGAAGCGCGCCGAGGAGCTCTCCGGCGGCAGGCTCAAGCTGGAGGTCTTCCCCGGCGAACAGCTCGGCACCGAGACCCAGTGCCTGGAACAGACCCAGGCCGGCACGCTCGCCATCACCAAGGTCAGCGCCGGGGCCATCGGCAACTTCGTCTCCAGCTACAAGGTCTTCGGCCTGCCCTATCTCTTCCGCGACGACGACCATCTCTGGAAGGTGTTGGAAGGGCCCGTCGGCGAGGATCTGCTGCGGATGCTCTCCGTGGGCAACGACGGTCGGGAGAGCGGCCTCACCGGGCTCTGCTTCTACGACGCCGGCAGCCGCAATTTCTACGGCAAGGAGCCCATCCGTTCCCCGGCCGATCTCAAGGGGCGGAAGATCCGCGTGATGAACGACCCGGTGGCGATGGACCTCATCCGCGCCTTCGGCGGCGCGCCCACGCCCATCCCCTGGGGCGAACTCTACACCTCGCTCCAGCAGGGCGTGGTGGACGGCGCGGAAAACAACCCGCCCAGCCTCCTCACCAGCCGCCACTACGAGGTCTGCAAACACTTCACCTTGGACCACCACACGCGCCTGCCGGACGTGCTGGTGATGAGCTCCAGGATTTTCGGGCGGCTGTCCCCGGAGGAGCAGGGCTGGATCGCCCGGGCCGCGCACGATTCCGTGGACTACCAGCGCAAACTGTGGGCGGAGGACACGGCGCGTTCGCTCGAGGAGCTGAAGAAGGCCGGCGTCGAGATCCTCGAAGTGGACCTTGAACCCTTCCGCCGCCTGGTCGGGCCCGTGATCGAGAAACACGCCCAGGGCGCGATCAAGGAGATCGTCGCGCGCATCGAGGCCGTGAACTGACTCGCCCATGACCGGTCCCCTCAAACGGCTCTGCTCCCGCGCCCTCGGCGCCCTCTGCATCGTGATTTTCACCGCCCTCGTCGTCGTCGTGCTGTGGGGCGTGATCACGCGCTACGTGCTGGGCGATCCGGCATCGTGGTCCGAGGAGGTGGCCCGCCTTTGCCTCGTCTGGCTCTCGATGGTGGGCGGTGCGCTTGCCTATCTGGAGAACAGCCATCTGGGCGTGGACATCGTCACTCGTCTGCTCGATCCGGCGGCCCGCCGGTTCGTCGCCGTCCTGAACCACCTGCTCGTGCTCGGCTTCGCCCTCGCGGTCATGGTCTATGGCGGCGGCTCGCTCTTCGTGGAGCGCTGGCAGTCGGGCCAGATCATGTCCGCGCTGCCGATCCTCAAGGCGTGGTTCTACCTCTCCGTGCCGGTCAGCGGGGCTCTCATCGCGGTCTTCGCCCTGGACGCCACGATCGGCACGGCTTGCGGAAGGCCGCTGCCGGGAAGCGAACCCGTGCCGGAAACGGCCGCCAACCCCGCTCCTGAGAAATGACCCTCGGTCTCGGCATCCTGCTCGTGCTGTTCGTCGTCCTGTTGCTGCTGGAGACGCCGGTCGCCTTCGTCATCGCCATCGCCACCGTGCTCGCGGCCTGGGCGCTCGGCTACGAGTCGGTCCTGCTCGGCGTGGCCCGCGATTTGGTCAATGGACTCGACAGCTTCGCGCTGCTTGCCATCCCGTTCTTCATCCTCGCCGGCGACCTGATGGGCGCGGGCGGCTTGGCCCGGCGGTTGATCGACTTCGCGGCGCTGCTGGTCGGACGCTTCAGGGGCGGGCTCGCCTTGGTGAACACGCTCACCTGCATGTTGTTCGGGGCCATCTCCGGTTCCGCTTCCGCCGCCGTCTCCTCCATTGGCAGCACCTTGATCCCGGAGATGAACCGCAACGGCTATCCGAAGAACTTCAACATCGCCGTCACGGCCTGCGCCGCGACGACCGGCCTGCTGATCCCGCCGAGCAACGTAATGATCGTCTATGCCGTGGTGGCGTCGAACGTCTCCATCGGCGCTCTCTTCATGGCGGGAGTGGTGCCGGGAATCCTAGTGGGGCTGTGCCTGATGGCGGTGTGTCTAGTGCTCAGCGGGCGCGGCGGATACGGCGCGCTCCAGGCCCCGGCTCGCACCTGGTGGAGCGTCTGGATGATCGTATGGAGGGCGTTGCCCAGTCTCTTGCTGGTGGTGCTGGTTCTCGGCGGCATCCTGGGCGGGGCCTTCACCGCGACCGAAGCGTCGGCCGTCGCCGTGCTTTGGGCGTTTTTCCTGACGGTGGTCTGCTACCGGACGATCCCGCTGCGGAACCTGCCCGGGATCATCGTCAACTCCGGCCGCACCACCGGCATCGTCATGCTCCTCGTCGGGGCCAGCCAGGTGATGAGCCGCATCCTCACCCAGGAACAGGTGCCACAAGTGGTGAGCGAGGCGCTGCTCGGCCTCTCCAGCAACCCCATCCTCGTCCTGCTCACCATCAACCTCATCCTCCTGCTGGTCGGCACGGTCATGGACATGACGCCCGCCGTTCTGGTCTTCACGCCCATCTTCCTGCCCGTGGCCCTCGCGCTCGGGGTCGATCCCGTCCACTTCGGCATCATCCTCATCGCGAACCTCTGCATCGGTCTGCTGACGCCGCCGGTCGGCACCTGCCTCTTCCTCGGATGCACCGTCGGCAAATCGAACATCGTCGCCGTCTCCCGGGCGATGATCCCGTTCTACTGCGCGATGCTCGTGTCTTTGGCGCTCATCACCTACGTGCC
>CBFGQE010000507.1:0-2909 GCA_965650815.1 uncultured bacterium | reverse complement strand
AGCTTCGCCGCCTGCACCCTGCTCGGTGCCGCCCTGCTCGCCGGCACCGCCCACGGCCAGACCAACGCGCCGGTCGTTGCGCCCGCCACCGGCACGACCAACCAGTTGCCCACCGTGGTCGTGACCGACACCGCGCCGAACCCATACGTCCCGGAAACTGTCTCCTCGCCGAAATACACCGAGTCTCTGCGCGACACCCCGCAAACCATCACGGTCATTCCCAAGGCGATGATGGAGGAGCAGGGGGCGACTTCCCTCTCCGATGTGCTGCGCAATGTCCCCGGCATCAGCCTCCAGGCAGGCGAAGGCGGCACACCTGCCGGAGATCAGATGACCATCCGCGGTTTCAGTGCCCGGACCGACCTCTACATCGATGGTGTCCGCGACTTCGGCGGCTACTCGCGCGATCCATTCAACATCGAACAAGTGGAGGTGGTCAAAGGCCCGTCGAGCGCCACAACCGGCCGCGGCTCCACCGGCGGTTCGATCAACCTCTCCAGCAAGACGCCGAAGGAAAACGCATTCTACCAGGGGTCTCTCGGCTTCGGCACCGACAACTTCAAGCGCGCAACGATCGACATCAACCAGCCGATCCCGAGCGACAAAGTTCCTGGAATGGCCTTCCGGCTGAACGCCCTTTGGCACGACTCCGACACCCCAGGGCGGGATGTCACCGACCAGTCCCGCTGGGGCATCGCACCGTCATTCACCTTCGGCCTCGGAACCCCGACCCGTGTGACTTTGGCCTACTTCCATTTGGACCAGGACAACACGCCCGACTATGGCATCCCTTGGGTGCCCGCCGGTCAGGTCGATCCGTATCTGGCCGGATTCGTGGATCAGGTAGCCCCGGTGGACGACAGCAACTGGTATGGCTTGAAGGGCCGTGACTATGAGAAGGTGGAGACCGATCTGTTCACGGCGACGGTGGAGCACGACTTCAGCGACTCGCTTACCCTGCGCAACCTGACCCGCTACGGGATCACCGACCGCGACTCGATCATCACCGCGCCCCGGTTCGAAGAAATCGACCCGGCAACGCCCGGCAACCAATACGGCACCGTCATCCGCCGGAACGATGTGAAATCGAGAGATCAAGTAGACGAAATCCTTTCAAACCAATCCGATCTGCGTGCCGACTTCGAAACCGGACGGCTGACCCACAAGGCTGTCGCCGGGGTCGAATTCTCACGTGAAGACGAGGTCAACTATTCTCGCGCCACGACTGATTTGGGACCGACTACGGATCTTTACAATCCCAACCCCAACGATCCCTACACCGGTGTCATATTTCGAACCGGCCAAAAGACAGAATCCCGCGTGGACACCGTGGGGCTCTATGTGGGCGATTCGATGGATGTGACCGAGCAATGGCAGGTCAACGCCGGCGTCCGTTGGGAACACAACGACGTAGAATATACGGGCACCGACGGGATTACGCTGGAGCGAAACGATTCCATGGCCACCTGGCGCGCGGGCGTCGTCTTTAAGCCGGTCGAGCGCGGCTCCATCTACTTCGGCTACGGCACGTCCTTCAATCCGTCCTACGAGGGGCTCACCCTCTCCACCGGAGCCACCGCCGCCAACAACCTGAACACTGATCCCGAGGAAAGCCGGACGTTCGAGCTGGGCACGAAATGGGAGCTGGTCCAGCGCCGGGTTTTCGCCACGGCCGCCCTGTTCCGCACCGACAAGACCAACGCCCGCACCCAGGACCCCGGCGACAACACCGATGTGATCGTCCTAGAGGGCGAGCAGAGGGTCCAGGGCGTGGAGCTGGGCCTGGCTGGAAGCATCACGGAAAACTGGGCGGTCAACGTCAACTATACCTTCCAGGACAGCGAGGTCACCGAATCCAAGGATGCGAACGAAGTCGGCAACGAGCTGAGCAACACGCCCCGACACTCCGCCAGCCTCTGGACAACCTACCGGCTGCCTTACGGCATCACCCTCGGTGGCGGCCCGCGCTTCGTCGGCGATCGCTACAGCAGCAACGCCAATACCCGGACGGCAGAAAGCTACTGGGTTTGGGACGCCATGGCAGCCTACGAGGTCAACAAGAACGTCACGCTCCGGTTGAACATCTACAACTTGGCCGATGAGGACTACATCGCCTCCGTCGGCGGTGGCCACGTCATCCCAGGCACTGGCCGGGCCGCCACGCTCACTGCCAGCTTCAAATTCTGATCCCGGCTGTTAACCTAGCATTATGCTGCTCGCCATCCCGAACGTCCTCACGGCCGAACAGGTCGGCCAGGCCCGCCAGATCCTCGAAGCCGCCGAGTGGGTGGACGGCCGGGCCACGGCCGGCCACCAGGGCGCGCGGGTGAAGGACAACATGCAGATCCCCGTCGGCCATCCCGCCGCCGTCCGCGTCGGCGAGATGATCGTGCAGGCGCTGGGCCGCAATCCGCTCTTCGTCTCCGCCGCGCTGCCGCTGCACATCCTGCCCCCGATGTTCAACCGCTACAGCGGCGGGCAGACGTTCGGCACGCATGTCGATGGTTCCATCCGGGTGATGCCGGATGGACGCCGCATCCGCACCGACCTTTCCGCCACGCTCTTCTTCGCCAACCCGGACGAATACGACGGCGGCGAGCTGGTGGTGGAGGACACCTATGGGGCCAAGAGCGTGAAGCTCCCGGCCGGGCACATGATCCTCTATCCTTCCACCAGCCTGCACCACGTCACGCCTGTCACGCGCGGCACGCGGTTGTGCTCGTTCTTCTGGATCCAGAGCATGATCCGGGACGACGGGAAGCGTTCGCTGCTCTTCGACCTGGACGTCGGTCTCCAGCGCCTCAGCGCCGAGATCCCGGCGCATCCCGGCGTCGTGCAGATCACCGGCGTCTATCACAACCTGCTGCGGCAATGGGCGGAAATGTGATCACCAACGCGGAGCGCGGAAC
>CBFGQE010000506.1:0-2911 GCA_965650815.1 uncultured bacterium | reverse complement strand
TCCGCCGAGGCCCAATACAACGTCCAGCTCCGCCGCCGCAACGACTTGGCCGAGCAGAAGGCCAAGTGCGTCATCCCCGCCACCAAGCCCGGCCTCGTCGTCTATGGCGGCGGCCGCGACGACGGCATCTACTACGGCGACCAGGAACGCATCCGCGAAGGTGCCACCGTCCGCGAGCGCCAGGCCATCATCACCATCCCGAACCTCAACCGGATGGAGGTCAGCGTTAAGATCCACGAGAGCTACATCAAGAAGGTGAAGAAGGGCCAAAAGGCCAAGGTCACGATCGACGCCTTCCCCGACCAGATCCTCGAGGCCGAGGTGAACAAGGTCGCCGTCCTCCCCGATTCGCAGAACCGTTGGATGAACCCCGACCTCAAGGTTTACATCACCGACCTCGCCATCGTCGGCACGCACGACTGGGTCAAGCCCGGCATGAGCGCCAAGGTCGAGATCGTCGTGGACCGCCTCGACGACGTCGTCCAGATCCCCGTCCAAGCCGTCGTCTCCGAGGGCACGCAACAGGTCTGCTACATCGACACCGGCTACAAGACCGAGAAGCGCGTCGTCACGACCGGCCAGTTCAACGACGAGTTCATCGAGATCGTCTCCGGGCTCAAGGAAGGCGAGAAGGTGCTGCTGCGTCCGCCCGCGCTCCCGCCCGAACACCTCGAAGCGCCGCCGGCCCAATCGGAGAAACCCGCCGAGGGCAAGCCGACCTCGGTCGCCAAGACCGGCAACGCGTGACCGCTCCCTTCCAGCCATCCGGCATGTCGCCCATCGTCCAGTTCGACCAGGTCCGCCGCACCTACCAGATGGGCTCCGTCACCGTGGAGGCGTTGAAGGGCGTGTCCTTCAGCGTCATGCCCGGCGAGTTCATCAGCATCATGGGGCCTTCCGGCTGCGGAAAATCCACGATGCTCAACGTCCTCGGCTGCCTCGACCGTCCCACCAGCGGCCGCTACCTGCTGGGCGGCGACGACGTTTCCCGCATGGAGGACGACAACCTCTCCTCCGTGCGCGGCGCGCGGCTGGGCTTTATTTTCCAGTCCTACAACCTCATCCAGCAGCTCACCGTCGTGGAGAACATCGAGGTGCCGCTCTACTACCGCGACGCCGACGAGGCCACCAGCCGCGCCAAGGCCATCGAGCTGGCCACGATGGTCGGTCTGGAACACCGGTTGGACCACAAACCCTTCGAGCTTTCCGGCGGCCAACAGCAGCGCGTCGCCATCGCCCGTTCGCTGGTGAACGACCCGCTCGTGCTTTTGGCCGACGAACCGACCGGCAACCTCGATTCCAAGTCCGGCACCGAGATCCTCGCGCTCTTCGACCGGCTCCACGCGGCGGGCAAGACCCTGATCCTCGTCACCCACGACGACGAGGTGGCCCAACGCGCCCAGCGCAACATCCGTCTCCGCGACGGCAACATTGAGAGCGATGTCCGCCGCTGAATCCACCGCCCGTTCCCGCCGCTGGCTGCGACTGAAGCGCGCCTTCCGCCTCGGCCTGAAGAGCCTTTGGCTGCATCGCCTGCGGTCCCTGCTCACCGTCATGGGCATCGTCTTCGGCGTCTGCTCCGTCATCGCCATGCTCGCCATTGGCGAGGGCGCGAGCCACGAGGCCCAGGAGGCGATCAAGAACCTCGGCAGCCAGAACATCATCGTCCGCAGCGCCAAGCCGCCCGAGGACCAGAAGGTCTCCGGCCAGGGCGACCAGAGCCGCGTGCTCCAATACGGCATCACCTACAAGGACGTGCAGCGCATCCGCGCCACCATCCCCGGCGTGACCGTCCTCATGCCCGCCCGCATCATGAGCGACGATGTCTGGCACATCAGCCGCCGCCTCGGCAGCGAGATCGTCGGCACCGTGCCTTGGTATCCCCAGCTCCGGAACCGGAAGATGGCCGCCGGCCGGTTCTTCACCGAGGGCGAGATGGACAAGAAATCCCCCGTCTGCGTCCTCGGCACGGAACTGGCCAAGGCGTTGTTCCCCCTCACCTCCCCCCTCGGCCGCGACGTCCGCGTCGGCAGCACCTACTACAGCGTCGTCGGCGTCATCGAACCGCCCAACAAGGCGCTCCAGCAGGACGACGGACTCGGCGGCAGCGGCTCGAGCCGGGGCGAGATGTTCATCCCGCTGGAAACCGCCCGCCTCCGCTACGGCGACATCGTCATGAACCGCCGGGGCAGCAGCCGCGAGGTCGAGCGCGTCGAGCTCCACGAAGTCACCGTGAAGGTCGAGTCCACCGATTCCGTCGCCTCCGTCGCCGAGGCCGTGAAACAGGTGATGGAACACACCCACAAGAAGAAGGACTACGAAGTCGTCGTCCCGCTCGACCTCCTCCGGGAGAAGGAACGCACCAAGCGGATCTTCAACATCGTCCTCGGCTCCATCGCCGCCATCTCCCTCGTCGTCGGCGGCATCGGCATCATGAACATCATGCTCGCCACCGTGACCGAGCGCACCCGCGAGATCGGCATCCGCCGCGCCCTCGGCGCGCGCCGCCGCGACATCGTCACGCAGTTCCTCGTCGAGACCGTGATCCTCTCCGGCGCGGGCGGCATCCTCGGCGTCGCCCTCGGCGTGCTCGTGCCCCTGATCGTCACGCGCTTCGCGGACATGAAGACCATCGTCACCTTCTGGTCCCCTGCCCTCGCCTTCACCATCTCCGCATTGGTCGGCGTCGTCTTCGGCATCTACCCCGCCCTCCGTGCCGCCAAGATGGACCCCGTGGAAGCCCTCCGCCACGAGTAGCCGACCCCGGCAACGCAGACGGGCAATCTGCCGTGACGCCGGCTGCCAGTCGGCACTACGGGCGCCACGTCACTTCGGGCGCATCTGGGGGAAGAGGATGACGTCGCGGATGCTTTCCTGGCCGAGGAGCATCATGCAGAGGCGGTCGATGCCG
>CBFGQE010000505.1:0-2919 GCA_965650815.1 uncultured bacterium | reverse complement strand
CACCCTGGCATCCACAAGCTGCTGGTCGTCGATGACCAGGACCGGCTGCACGGCCTCTTCACGATGAGCGACGTGGAACGCATCACCCAGGAGAAGCGGGCCCAGTTCAAGCCGGCGCGCGATTCGAAGTTCCGCCTGCTCTGCGGCGCGGCCCTTTCCGCCACCCGCAACGCCTTCGGCGAACTCGACCGCGACCGGATCCTCGCGCATCTCGGCGGCTTGGTGGAACGCGGCGTCGATGTCGTGGCCGTCTCCACCGCGCACGGGTTCACCAAGGGCGTGGGCGACACGGTGAAGATGATCCGCGACGCCTATCCCAATCTCCCGATCATCGCGGGCAACGTGACCAGCGCGGCCGGCGTGGAGTTCCTAGCCGATGCGGGCGCGAGCGCCATCAAGGTCGGACAAGGCCCCGGTTCCATCTGCACCACGCGCGTCGTCGCCGGCGTCGGCATCCCGCAGCTCACTGCGCTCTACGTCTGCTCCAAGGCGGCCACGAAGAAGGGCGTGTCCATCATCGCCGACGGCGGCATCACCAAGTCCGGCGACGTCGTCAAAGCGCTGACCTTGTCCCACGCCGTCATCTGCGGCGGCATGTTGGCCGGGTGCCCCGAGGCTCCGGGCCAGATCATGGAGATCGGCGGCAAGATGTATAAACAGTATCGCGGCATGGGCAGCATCGCCGCGATGAAGGCCGGCTCCGCCGCGCGTTACGGCCACAGCAAGGACGCCACCCAGAAGGTCGCGGCCGAAGGCGTGGAGGCGTTGAAGGAAGTGTCCGCGCCGGTGGACACCGTGCTGACCCAGATGATCGGCGGCATCCAGAGCGGCATGGGCTACCTCGGCTCGGCCAACCTGGCGCAGCTCCGCGAAAAGGCCCGCTACATCCGCGTCAGCCCCGCTGGGATGCGCGAAGCCGCGCCGCACGATGTGGTGGAGGTCAAGGCGAGCGCGTAAGACACCGCCTTGGCAAGTCCATGTCGGACACATATCGTCATACAGCATGAAAACGAACGAGAACCTCCTCTCCCGGATCACGGTGGACCCGTTGGTCTGCCACGGGAAACCTTGCGTTCGTGGCCTGCGTTATCCGGTCGAAGTCTTACTCGAATATCTGGCAGGCGGCGATTCCGTGGAGGATCTACTGGCCGAGTTCCCGGACCTCGAACGGGAAGACATCCTGGCCTGCCATGAGTTTTCCCGTCGGATGCTGGCCAACAAGACCGCCCACCTGACGCTGGCATGAGGTTCATCGTGGACGCGCACTTGCCACTGGGCCTGTGCCGGGCCTTGGCGCTGCGCGGCCATGATGCGATCCACACCTCCGATCTTCCCAGCCGCAACGCCACCCCGGACCGCGACCTCAACCGCATTTCTTTGGACGAGCAACGGATCGTCGTGTCCAAGGATTCGGACTTCTTCTACTCCCATCTGCTCCAAGGCCGTCCTTGGAAACTACTGCTCGTCCGCACGGGCAACATTTCCACCCGCGACCTGCGCGAACTGTTGGAGCGAAACCTTCCCGCCATTGAAGCTGCGCTTGAAGCCCATTCGCTGGTCGAGCTCGACCGCTCCGACGTGAGACCGGTCCTCTGAGCAGGAGCGATGCGGCGGAACGAAGTGCGGACGGTCACGTCCGCGAAGCCAGCCTCAGTTCACGAAGCGGCGCAAACGCGGAAGATGTCCCCATAGGACTTGGGGCGACAGCATCCAAGATCGAGCCTTGTCTTCCATTGGACGCGGACTCGCGGACGTGACCGGCGCGCTCCTACAAGCCTCAGAGCGGCCGCTTGTGGATGAACTCGTGCGCCGCCGCGATGAAGCCCTTGAAGAGCGGGTGCGGCTGGTTGGGCTTGCTCTGGAATTCGGGGTGGAACTGGGAGGCGATGTAGAACGGGTGGTTCGGGATCTCGATGATCTCGACCAGCTTTCCGTTCGGGGTCAGGCCGCTGAAGACAAAGCCCGCCTGCTCGTAGCGCTCGCGGTAGTCGTTGTTGAACTCGTAGCGGTGGCGGTGGCGTTCGTGGATGACGAAGGCGTTGTAGAGCCGCCACGCGAGCGTGTCCTTGGTCAACTGGCACGCCTGCGCGCCGAGACGCATCGTGCCGCCCATCTTGTCCACGCCCTTCTGGCTTTCCTGGAGGTCGATCACCGGATGGGGCGATTGGGGGTTGAACTCGGTGGAATGCGCGCCGTCCAGCTTGAGCACGTTGCGGCCGAACTCGATCGTCGCGATCTGCATCCCGAGGCAGAGGCCGAGGTAGGGCACCTTGTTCTCGCGGGCGTATTGCGCCGCCTGGATCTTGCCCTCGATGCCGCGCTCGCCGAAGCCGCCGGGCACGAGGATGCCGCCCAAACCTTTCAACACTTTCTCCGCCCCCTGCCGTTCGATGTCCTCCGCGTCCAGCTTCACGATCTCGACGCCGCAATCGTTGGCCACGCCGCCGTGGATCACGGCTTCATAGACGGATTTGTAGGCGTCGTTCAGTTCGATGTATTTCCCGACGACGCCGATGCGGACGCGGTGGCGCGGGGCGATGAGCTTGCGGATGATCTCCTGCCATTCGCCCATCGCGGCGGGCGGAGTGTCGAGGTGGAGATGCCGGCACACGAGGTCGTCCATCCGCTCGCGTTGGAGCACGAGAGGCAGCTCGTAGATGCTGTGGTCCACGTCCTTCATCTCGATCACGGCCTCGAAGGGGACGTTGCAGAACATCGAGATCTTCTGGCGCAGCTCCTTGTCGAGCGGCTGCTCGCAGCGGCAGGCCAGGATCTGCGGGAAGATGCCGATCTCGCGCAGCTTGGCCACGGACTGCTGGGTAGGCTTGGTCTTCAGCTCGCCGGCGGCCTTGATGAAGGGCACATAGGTGACGTGGATGAAGAGGACATTGTGCGGGCCGACATCGAGGGCGAATTCGC
>CBFGQE010000504.1:0-2920 GCA_965650815.1 uncultured bacterium | reverse complement strand
AGATCGACGAGGCGGTCCACGGCTTCGGCTTCGGGGATGTTGAACTTGATGGGGGTCTTGCCGACGTAGAGGTTGATCTTGTTCGGCGCGCCGCCCACGTAGCCGAAGTCGGCGTCGGCCATCTCGCCGGGGCCGTTCACGATGCAGCCCATGATGGCGATCTTCACCCCCTTGAGGTGGTCGGTGCGGGCCTTGATCCGGGCGGTGACGGTCTGGAGGTTGAAGAGGGTCCGACCGCAGCTCGGGCAGGCCACGTAGTCGGTCTTGAAGGAACGGCAACCGGCGGCCTGGAGGATGTTGTAAGCCAAACGCAGGCTTTGGCCCGCGCCGCTTTCGCCCCGGACAAGAATGGCGTCGCCGATGCCGTCGGCGAGGAGTGAACCGATGTTCACGGACGCGCGCAGCAGGGCGATTTCGGGAGCCAACGGGACGGCCTCGAAGCCCAGGCAATCCTTCAGCAAGATGGGGTTCTTCCGACCGAGCCGCTTCAACTGCGCGACCAGTCGGCGGAAGGCCACGATGGGCGGCAAGGCCACGCCGTCCTTCACCGTCACGAGCTGGGTGTCGCAGGGGATCTGCTCCAGCGCGATTTCGGCCGTAGGGTCGAGTTCCAGGAGGTTCAGGTCCTCATAGACGGCCTCGGGCTTCACGTCGGCCTTGGGCAGGATCTTGGGCGCGACCTTGTCGTAGGTGGCCCTGGTCACTACGACGCGGACGGTCTGTTCGCCGCCGCATTTCACCGGGCCGGAGAGCTCGATCTCGGGCGTGGAACGGCGTTCGTAATGGAAGGGGTCGAAGGCGAAAGCCTGGTCCCGGATGCCGGATGCCGGATGCCGGAGAGTGAGCAGCGGAATCTGCGCGACCAGGTCGTTGCAGACGGCGATCTCGCGCGGGCTGTCCTCGGTGAGGGAGACGCGGATGGTGTCGCCCACGCCGTCGCAAAGGAGCGAGCCGATGCCGATGGCGGACTTGATCCGGCCGTCCTCGCCTTCGCCGGCCTCGGTCACGCCGAGGTGCAGCGGGTAGTTCCAATCCGGGCCTTCCTGGGCCAACCGGGCCACGAGCAGGCGGTAGCACTCGATCATGACCTTGGGATTGGAGGACTTCATCGAGAAGACGAAGTTGTGGAAGTCGTTCTTGCGGCAGATGCGGGCGAATTCCAGCGCGCTCTCCACCATGCCGAGCGGCGAGTCGCCGTAGCGGTTCATGATGCGGTCGCTCAGGGAACCGTGGTTCGTGCCGATGCGCATGGCGCGGTTCAGCCGCTTGCACTCCAGCACCAGCGGGGTGAAAGCCTGCTCCACGCGGGCGATCTCTTCGGCGTAATCGGCGTCGGTGTATTCCTTGACCGCGAACTTCTTCTTGTCGGCGTAGTTGCCGGGGTTCACGCGGATCTTCTCGACCCACTTCACCGCTTCCATGGCGGCCTCGGGCTTGAAATGGATGTCGGCCACGATGGGGACGTGGCAACCCACGGCGCGCAGTTCGCGGACGATGTTTTCCAGGTTGGCGGCGTCCTTCACCGTGGGGGCGGTGATGCGGACGATCTGGCAGCCGACGGCGACGAGTTCCAGCGTCTGCTTCACGCAGAGCGCGGTGTCCATCGTGTCGCAGGTGAGCATGGACTGCTTCACCACGGGATGGGTGCCGCCGATGATCACGCCGCCCCGGGCGGGATCGCCCACGACGACTTCACGGCTCAGACGACGCTCAAAGGAATACGGTGACGCGCAGTAGTTCATTCGACGGGGGGTAACATGCGACAGCCGCAGGGGCCGACAAACAGAAAATAGGCGGTTAACCCACCCCCTGGCCCCTCCAAGGAGGGGAACTGGCGAAGTGCGTCCAGCAGCCGGATGGGTGGATTGCCATATCCCCACCTTGGAGGGGTCAAGGCGGGTCGGGGAACTTTGGCTCTTACGGCCCAGGCACCACCGTCGCCGGTTCGGAATTGGTGGCCGGAACCTGCATCTGCACCTCGGTTTTCATCAGGGACCGCAGCAGGGGGATGCGGTTGATGTCGAAGAAGGTGACGTAGAGCATGAAGGAGATCAGCAGCAGGGCGCAGGCGGACGTAGCCCATTCCACGAAGCGCGGGCTGACGGGTTTGCGTCGGATCATCTCGTAGAGCGACATCGTGATGTGGCCGCCGTCGAGCACCGGGATGGGAAGCATGTTGAGCACCGCGAGGTTGATGTTCAGCAGCACCAGGAAGCTGAGGCCGAGGCGGAAGTCGATGTTCACCTGGCTGGCGAGCCCGCCGATGATGCCGACCGGACCGCTGAGATCCTTGGCCTTCACGCCGGTCTGCTTGGAATAGACCAAGGCCTTGATCGTGTTGACCATCTGGTCCCAGACGTTGGCCACCTGCACCCACGGCAACGGACCCGGCTTCTCCACCTTCATCGTGACCTTGCGGCTGGCCTCGACCTGGATGCGGCCCACGTCGCTGCCATCGACGCCAACAGGCGTGACCTTGGTTTCAAGCAACTCTCCGTTGCGGCGATACTTCACCACGGATTCCTTGCCGGCGCTTTTCTTCACCAATCCTACCATCTGCTCCCAGGTGGAGACGGGCACTCCGGCGAACTGGACGATCTCGTCGTCCTCCTTCAACCCGGCCTTGTCCGCCGGACCGTCCGGAACCACCCGCCCCAACAACGGATGCATCTGCGAGTTCAGCCGCAGGACCTTCCCGGCGATCTGGCTCGGTTCGGTCTCCAGATGGTAGAGGTTGGTCACTCCTGCACGCTCGATCTGGACCGCGAGAACGTTGGTCAGAGCGAGGATGCTGTGCATCGTGACGTCGTTCCAGGTTTTCACCGGTTTGCCGTCCACGGAGACGATCCGGTCTCCGGACTGGATGCCCAGCTTGGCCTCAGCGGAATCCGGGTCCATGAAGCCGACCACCGGCGGGTTT
>CBFGQE010000503.1:0-2923 GCA_965650815.1 uncultured bacterium | reverse complement strand
GACGTTGAGGACCGGGCCGAGGGTGGAGACCAGCGCACCACTCTTGAACCAGCGGTAGTCGAGCGGACCGTCCCCTTCTGCCACGCTCCGAAGCATCAGGCGACCTGCCAGCGGGACTGTCCCGCCAGTTGGTTGAGCCAGTATTTCAGGAAGTCCTCGGACCATGAGCCGCGCGCCGCGACTGACAACAGTGCGATCCGGGTAGGCCTCGATCTTTACGGAATAGACGCCTGGCGCGGCCGGGGCGGCCAGGTGGAGCTCGGCGGTGTGGGCACCCGAGATCGTGGTGCCGTTGTCGTTAAGGGGAACACCGTCACGATGCCAGCGGTAGGTGATCGTGCTGAGGCCGTCCACCACCACGGAGAAGGAAACCGGCTCGTCAGGTCCGACAACCTGGTCGAGCGGCTGAATGCCGATGCCAGCACCGTCGAATTCGCCCGTAAGGCGCACAAGGTAGCCTGGGGCGGAGCCCTGATACTGGCTGAAACTGCCACCGACCCAAATGCCGCCGGTGTGCTCTGTCGCCACGCGCAGTGCTTCGGCAGGAAAACCGGAGCCGCTGCTCAGCATGGTGTCCTGGACGCCATTGGGGTTCAGCTGGGTCAATCGGTTGGAGTGGATACCCAGCGACGTGAAGTTTCCGACCGCGATGATCTTGCCCGTGGGCGTGAGCGCGGCGCTGTTCACGCTTCCGTTGGCGACCGTGTTCTCAAGGAAACTTACATCCACCTCGCCATTGGTTCCAATCTTCAGGATGCGCGGCGAAGGGTTGTTGAAGTTGCCCACCACGATCCAGCCGCCGTCGGGCAGTGCGATGGCGTCATAGACCGATCCGGGAACCGACGGGCTGAAGGTCCGGTCCACCGAGCCGTCGGCGAAGATACGACGGAAATACCCGCCGAAGCCGTCGTAGGAGCTGAAGCTGCCGCCGACCAAAGCCCCACCGGTTTCCAGCGGCAACACGCGAAACACGGGATTGCCCGCGCGCGGATAGAAGGAGAGATCGACCGTGCCGTCGTCATTCAGCCGTGCGAGGTTCCGCAGGCCGAACGGACCGCCGACCGACGAGAAGTCGCCGCCGATCCAGATCTTGCCGTCGGGGCCGACCGTCACGTCGCGGACCAATCCGTTGGGCGGATTGCCCAGCGCGACGAGGAACGATTCGTCCACGGAGAAATCGGTGTTCAGGCGGACGAGGTTCGAGACGGTCGCGCCGTTGAACTGCGAGAACTGGCCGGCGATGAGCCAACGCCCGAAGCGATCGCGCTCGATGTCGTGGATCTGCACGGTGCCGGTGGTGCCGACGACGTTGGTGAACAGGGTGTCCACCACGCCGTTGCTCTGGATGAGCGCGAGCTTCGCGCGCGGCTGGGTGAAGTCGCCGCCGACCAGCACGCGGCCGTCGCCGAGCGGATGGATCGCGCGGACCGCGCCGTTGAAGGCCGGGCTGGCGACGAAGGTGGCGTCGCGCTGGCTGGGCTGGGGAACCACGGCCAAAATACCCCCGTTGCCTCCGCCGCGCGCTCCGGCCGCATTGATGGCCTGCACCGTGTAGAGCGCGTAGAAGTTCGTTTGAACGTTGGCAAAGGACAGGAAGGAGTTTGTGGCACCCGGGATTGCGACGGAATTTGAATACCATTGCCAGGTAATGGGCAACGCGCTGAACGCATCCGCATAGAAGGTCGCGGAGGTGCCGACCGCAACCAAGGTGTCTTCCGGTTGCCGGCTGAACTCGGGCGGTGATTCGTCGTCCAGGATCGTGATGAACAGTTCCTTGCCGAAGCGGACATCGGCGTCGCCGACCGCGCCGGTGAGCTTGAAAATGAATCCCTCGTTGCCCTCTTGAATCGCGTCGTCCTTGATGAGGATCGTGACCTGCTTCGGACCGGACTCGCCGTCCGCCCAGCTCAGCGTCCCTGCGGCCGGTTCATAATCTGCGGCGTCGGATCCGCCCCAGTCGGAAGTGGCGTAAGTGACCGATTGCGCGCCCTTCGATCCCGCCAGGCGCTCCACGGTGACGGTGACGCTGCCCGCCTGTTCGTTGACCCTGACATGGCTTTGCGTGATCTGAACCGAACCGGCCCCCGGGGTGAGCACGGCGATCCTGCCCCTCGGCAAGCCGCTCAATGACGAGAATTGACCACCGATGGCGACCCGGCCGGAAGAATCCATCGCAAAGGCCCGAACGAAGCCGTTCGCTCCGGTCCCGGTCACGAACTCCGCATCGGGTGAGCCATAGGCGTTGTAACGCACAAAGCGTCCGGCTGTAGCGTCGATGACGGAGGTGAAGTCTCCTCCGAGGAGGATCCGGCCATCCGGCTGAACCAAGTGGGTGATGACGGTTCCATTCAAGCTTCCGAGATCCCAAATGGATCCCAGATCGGCTTCCAACCGGGCGGCATAGCGCAGAGGAACAGAGTCGGTGCCCCGGTCGAGGAGGGTGAAACCACCCGTGATCAAATAGTCGCCATCCGGCATCACGCTAACCGACTGGATCTGCCCGTTGAATTTACCGGGTGAACGGAAGGAACGATCACGGCTGCCGTCGGGATTGAGCCGCACGATCTCCGATTTTCCGGAAGCATGGGAGGCACCCAGAATCTTGCCGTCGGCGAGAACGGTCACGGCTTGGACCAGTCCATTGAAGATGGCGCTGACGAAGTTGGTGTCGGTTCGGCCGTCGGGCAGCACGCGGCGGATGGCGCCGCTGTCGCCGATGTAGGCGCCGCCGTCCGGCAGCGGCCAAGTGGCGAAGACGGACGACGCGGAGATGTTCGCGTTCGAATAGGTGAGGTCGAGCGAGCCGTCGGCGAGGAGGCGGGCGACCTTGGAGCGGTTGATCGTGCCGATGCGGCTGAAGTTGCCGGAGATCAGCAGGCGGCCGTCGGGATAGGGCCGGACGGAGAAGACCGCGCCGTTCGGG
>CBFGQE010000502.1:0-2925 GCA_965650815.1 uncultured bacterium | reverse complement strand
CAGTCAGGGTAGGGCGGCGCTCCCGCGCCGCCATCGCGTCCCATCGGCCACCGGCCAACCAAGAACGCCTGCGTCTCTACGCGAGTTCCTTGCCGAGGCAGACGCTGGTGGCGGGGGATTGCAGGTATTCGCCGTAGAGCGGAATGGGTTGGAAACCGGCCGCGCGATACAACGCGAGCGCGGCGGTTTGGCGGATGCCGGTTTCGAGGACCAGCCGTTGAGCGCCCAAGGCTTTGGCTTCCGCTTCCAGTGCTGCGACGAGTTGGCGGCCCAATCCCTGGCCCCGCGCGGACGGCGACACATACATCCGCTTGAGTTCGCCGACGGTGGAGTCGAGCAGCCGGACGGCGCCGCAGCCGACGGGAACGCCATCCAGCCGGATCACGAGGAAGGCACCGCGTTGGTCGGACACTTCCTCGGGATCGAGCCCGAAATGCGTCGCGCCGGCTTCGGGATAGATTCCGCTCAGCTCGGCGTTAAGGGCATCGATGAGGGCGCGGCTGACCTCGGCGGTCAGTGCGGTGCGTTCAGTGGAGATCAATAGGGAAGACATACCTTAGCGGGTTGCTGTGTGGGCAACGGCTGCGCCCGATTTGGGTGCGTCGCGCTCAGCGTTTCGGCAGGCTTTCGAGGATCTTCCGGGCCTCGGCGGGGCCGAGGATCTGGCGGACGGCTTCTTCCAGCACTTCGTCCCGTCCAGCGCGGATTCCGGCGACGCTGGGCCGGATCACGACATCGGGGACGATGCCGATCCGTTGGGTCGGCGTTTTGTCGGGGTAGAAGACGCCGATCCCACTGATCGCCGAGGACAGCCCGCCCGGCAGGCCGAAGCCCGAGACGTTCCCATCGGCTCCCGCCGTGGTGCTGCCCACGATCACGGCCCCGGCCGCCCGCAGGGCCATGCTGGTGTATTCGGCCTGGCTCTGGGTGGATTCATCGACGAGCACGACAACCTTTCCGGTGTAGCTGGGTTTGGCGGGGTCCAGGGACACGGAGGCTCCCCAGTGGAAGGCTCCCGGGTTGGCCAGGTCGCAAACGGTGAACCGGGCAAAATCGGTCGGTTTCGGAACCAACAACGATCCCAGAGCGAACACGACGAACTCCGAAGGATAGTTGCGGATGTCCACGATCAATCCCTTGGTCTTCTGCGCGGCCTCGACGTAGCCGGCGACCGCGTCGGCTTTGACCGATGAGAGCTTGAGATAGGCGACCTGGTCGGAGAGCAGGCGGAAGGTGTCTCCGCGCAGGTCGCGGGCGCCAAAGCCGGTTAGATCCAGTTCCCCGGCGAGGACGCGCTCGGCCTTCAGATCCAGCGTCTCGCCGTCGCGCAGGACCCGCACGGTGGCGGGACCGGTTTTTCCGCGGAAGAGATGGCGGGCAATGTCCCGCAACCGCGTGGGTTCGTTGCCGGCCGCGTAGAACGGCGACCACTCTTCCACCAGACGGGCGACCTTCACGCCGTCCAGTTCAGTGACGATGTCGCCGACTTGGAGACCGGACTTCCGGCCCACGCCCGCGACGTCGTAACCCGAGACGACGGCCTGGTTCTCGATGAACCGCAACGACACGGGCAACTGGGAGTCACCGACAGGCGGACGCACCCGGAGGGAACTCCACAGGTTGGCGTGGGAATCGTGCGCCTTCCCGATCAGGGTCATCAGCTCCCGTTGATAGGCGTCGGCGTCCCTGGCCAAGGCGATTCGCGGAACGAACTCCCGGAGGACCGCGTTCCAGTCTTCCCCGAGCACGTCCCGGTAGGGGAACCAGTATTCGATGATGTTCCAGAACCGGAAGAGGCCGAGGAGCTGGAAGCCGGCATCGGGGAGATCGAGTCCGGCATAGGCCGGCTCGTTTCGGAACTCCGGATTCTTCACGCCGAGAACCTGCGCGATGTAGAACTGCGCGCCATTGGCCCGGTTCCGATGGATCGAACGGAGGCGTTGGCCGAGGTCGGCACCGAGCAGTTCGTCGTTTCCGAGCCAGTCCAAACCGGGACCGAAGTGCAGGTCGGTTTTCCTCAGATCAGCGCAGTCGGTGCATGGGGCCACCTCGCCGAGCGAGTCGACCCAGCGGGACAGCGCGGCCCGCGCTTCGTCGTCGTCCGGAGCCGCGAGGACCGACGGCATCACCCGGAAGAGGGCGTAGTCCCAATGCTCCAGGCCGGCGGTGACGCGGGGATGGTGATACTTGAGGAAGCCCCAGACCTTGCCGAGCAGGGCAATGTTCCGAACCTGGAGATCCGTCATGCTCTCCAGGGCGATCTTCGAACCGCCATCGAATTCATGGTCCCTATCGAGCACGGTTTGGGCCGGCACCTGTCTGGGCGCGTCGATCAGCGGCTTGCCGTCGATTAGAAGCTGGAGGTCGTCCACCCAGGCCTTTCCCGTGCCCTGCACCAGGGCCCCGAAGACGAGCAGCTTGGCTTCGGCTTTGAGCGGCAGGGTGAGTGAATACTCGGTCCAACCGGTCGTGCCTTTCAATCGGCGCGACGACATGTTGTCAAAAGCCAGATTGGGAGTGTCGCCGTCTTGCCGCATCCACAGGCCAGCGAAGCCGCCGACCGCCTCTGTGCGCAGGTAGCCCTTCAGCTCGATTGTGCGACCGGAGAAATCCACGGGGAGGCTCTTGGTCAACACCGAAAAGCCTCCGGGCCTGTTCGGTCCGCGCTCGATCCGGGCCGACCACCGACCCGAATGGACCACGGTCTCGTCCGCGAACAGCGTGCCCGCCGGACCACCGAACCAACCCGTGGGCGGCGTTCCGGGGCGTGACGATTCGAAGTTCAACTGCTCCGCGAGTTCGGGATGGCGGGATGCCTTCGCAGACTCCGCCGCGCCGACCGAAGCGGGATCCATCAACGCCACGAGAAGCCACGCCAGCAGGGCTGCGCGGCGACTGGGCTTCTGACTGGCTGAGACCTTCTGG
>CBFGQE010000501.1:0-2940 GCA_965650815.1 uncultured bacterium | reverse complement strand
CGAGCGCGGCGCGCTTCAACCAGTTCAGCCGGGGCGTCCACTCGGTTTTCCTCCGGGCGGCGCGCTCCGCCGCCACCACCTTGGCCTCGTCCCAGCGGCGTTCGTCGGCGTAGAGGCCGCCGATCAGATCCAGGACGAAGTCGGCCTGCGCGGGAGCCTCCGCCCTCGCTTCGTAAAACTTGCGCCGCGCGTGCGCCCAGCACGCCACCCAGGTCACGCCTTCGTGTTCGCGGGCGTAGGCGGGGTAGGCTTCGTAGCCGTCGGCTTGGAGGATGCCCTTGTAATCCTCGCCGATCAGCTCGGCCAGGCAGGCGTGCCGGCGCGTCTCCTGCCACTCGAACACGACGTCGCCGCCCGGAGCGGACAGGCTCCAAAAGTAGCCTTGTTCGGTCTGGCCTCGCTTGGCCGAGGGGTCGCAATAGTGGATCGGCGTCTCGTCCACCTGGTCGTAGCCGCTTGCCAGCAGCTTTTCACGGATGCGGTTATAGATCAGCTCGGTCCAGTGGGCGGCCTGGCAGATCCACTCGACCATGGTCTGGCGGGAGATCTCCGCGCCCCGGCGCGCAAACTGCTGCTCTTGGCGGAAGAGGGGTTGGTGAGTCGCGCAGGGGAATCGCACCCCTGCGCGCTCCCAGAACCGGACGTGAGCCTCTCGGCTCATCCGGCTCCCATTCAAGGGATCGTTGCCTTGGCTCCGAGTTCCCAGTGGGGCCACAGGTGCGGCGCCCGTTCGGACAGGCGCCGCACCCAATGAATCGCCCGGGTCCGATGACCGCGGAGCTTCTTGTATTTCCGTTGAGCCCACCGTGCCAGCGCGGCATCCAGCGGCTTGAAGACGCCATACAGCCTCGAGCGGTAAAACCGCCCGTAGTATTGGACCCATCCTCTCACCTTGGGCCCGAACATCAGCGACAGGTCTTCCATCGACTTGTCGCCGCGTCGTTGCAGTCCCCAACCACGCATCTCCTCGCGGATACGCGCGGTCGCTTTCTCGCTGATCGCCGGCAGGAAGCTCTCGAAGTATTCCCCGCGTCGGTTTCTGGCCTTTCGCGGCCGGAACTCGTAGCCGAGGAAGGTAAACTTCTCGTGCTCGTGGCTCCCGCTTCGATTCGCGTCCTTGCAGTAGACGATCTTGGTTTTCTGCTCGTTCAGCTCGAGCCCGCAGGCGGCCAGTCGCTCCGCGATGTCGCGTCGCAGCCGTTCCGCCTCCGTCCTCGTCCGGCAATGCACGATCGCATCGTCGGCGTATCTTTCGAATGGATACGCCTTCCCCTGCGTCGCCATCCACCGGTCGAAGGCGTAATGGAGGAACAGATTCGCCAGCAGGGGCGAGATCACCCCGCCCTGCGGCGTGCCTTTGGTCCGGGCGCTCAGGCGCCCCTGCTCATCTTGCGCCGGTGCTTGCAACCAGCGCTCAACGTAGAGCACGACCCACTTCTGCCGCGCGTGCTTGCGCACCGCCTTCATCATCAGGTCGTGCGGGATGTTGTCGAAGAAGCCCTTGATATCCAGATCCACCACCCAGTCATGCTGCCAGCATCGCTGCCGGGCGCGCTCCACCGCCTCATGGGCGGATTTGCGCGGCCGATAGCCGTAGCTGTCCGCATGGAAGAGCGGTTCCAGTTCCGGCTCCAAGTGCATCTTCACCACCATCTGCGCCACCCGGTCCGCCACGGTCGGGATGCCGAGTTTGCGTTCTCCTCCGCCGGGTTTCGGTATCGCTACCGTCCGCACCGGCGGCGGCACGTAGCTGCCTGACGACATACGATTCCAGAGCCGATACAGGTTGTCCGCGAGCTTCCGCTCGAAGGCCGTGATCGTCTCTTCGTCGATGCCCGCGGCACCACGGTTCGCCTTCACCCGCTCCCATGCCTCCCGCACGTCGTGCTTGGAGATACTGAACGGCTTCGATCCTGGCTGGCTCATCGGCTCCTCCCGTCACCGGTTGACCGGATGCACCAGCCGTCCTGAACACGGCCCCTTCGCTCCATCCCTTTGTCTTGGACTTCATCGCTACCACGAGCCGTTCCGCCCCTTCGCGCCGCATCCCTACGCCGACTCTCGCAGGGCCGCTGCTTGAGCCGTTCGGTTATCATCGACGCGGAAGGTTCCCACGTTCCGCACCACCGCCGCGCAACAGAGTCATGCCACCTTAATGCCGGAGGCCGCATGGTCCGCAAACAGGCTTCGCCCATGCTCGGTCCCGGGACAACCACCCCACCCGGTTTCGACCTCGACTGATATACATCACGACACGTCATCGGTTGGTTCACTTTCGTTCATCTCTCTATTGCCTATCTGACCCGGTCGGGCCGGGCCTTTTCCGTCTGCGTTCACCACCACGGCTTTTGACCGCGGCAGCCAGCGGTGATTTACGACCTGCTCCTGTCAGCCGGTCGCGAGGGGCCGATCAATCCCTCATCGGCGGTGCAGTTGCGCAAGGGACCGGAGTCATCGTCCAGTCCTTTGCTCGTGGCACACGGTGATCGAGGTATTTGGCGATCACCACCCACGCGAGCAGCCCGGCCGAGGCGTAGCCTCCGGGCACCGCGCGCGACGGCGCCGGGGCGAGGACGGGCGCCATGGAGCGGTCCGCCTTCGCCTTGTATTTTGGGCGCACGATCTCGCGCTTGGAGAGCTGCGGCGGGGTGATCTCCACCTCGAAGGTCCGCTCCTCGCCGATCCACTCGTAGGCCTCCGGATCCGCCTTCACCGCCTCGGGCTCGATCACCACGACCTCCTTGACCGGCAGCTTCGCAAACAACTCTGCGGGCGCGGAGCGCTTCTCCGGAGCCGGCGCACGACGCTCGTAGCTCACCGCTTGCGCCAGCAGCGCTGCCTTCTCCGCCATCGCCTCCAGCTCCTTCAACTGGAAGAGCAGTTGCGCGCGGTCCAGCTTCTCGCTTCTGCCCGGCCCGAAGACCTGCTTTTGCAGCTTCT
>CBFGQE010000500.1:0-2953 GCA_965650815.1 uncultured bacterium | reverse complement strand
ATCGCCACACCGCTGTTCCCGGCGGCCACGGCGGTGGCGCGGGGGTGGGACGGACCTGAGGTCAGTTCCGCCAGTCGCTGACGGTAGGCGCGCCAGACTCCGGGCCGCAGTTCCAGCCAGCCTTTCCAATAGGTCCGCCAGAAGACTTCCTGCACGAACTTCTCCACCGCCGCGAACGGGTGCCGGGCCAGGGCGGCTTCGATCACTTCCTGCTCCAGCACGAGCCGATGCCGGACCGCGGGCGACAGGCGTGAGACGTGCGGGTGACCGGCCAACACGTGGTTTCGCCTCGCGGCATACTGGAGCGCGAGCGGCAGAAAGGTTTCCAGACGCTCCAGCGCTTCAGCGCGCGTGCCGGGGAACAAGGAGGGCAGTTCCATCATCGAACGAAGCTACGGAGACGCGCTTCTCGTGCAACCGGCGCAGGCTCTGCGAATTCCCCGGCGAATCTGTAATCGACCCGCCGCTCCGCCGGGCGTATCACGCCTCCGCTATGGGCCTTCTCGACTTTCTCAAGGGTCAGGCGCTCGAGGTCATCGAGTGGACTGACGATTCGCGCGACACGTTGGCGTTCCGCTTCCCGGACGACGACAAGGCGATCAAACGCGGTGCCCAGCTCATCGTCCGCGAGAGCCAGGTGGCCCAGTTCGTCTATCTCGGCCAGTTCGGCGACACCTTCGGTCCGGGCAAACACAGCCTCGTCACGGACAACATCCCCATCCTGACCAAGCTGGCGTCGTGGAAATACGCCTTCGACGTGCCGTTCAAGGCGGACGTCTATTACGTCGTCACCCGCACCTTCACCGGCAACAAATGGGGCACGGCCAACCCCGTGATGATGCGCGACCCGGACTTCGGCATCGTCCGCGCCCGCGCCTACGGCATCTACGACTTCAAGATCGTAGACCCGCGCATTTTCCTGAAGGAGGTCGCCGGCACGGACCATCATTTCCGACTGGATGAATTCCAGGAAACGATGCGGTCCAAGATCATCTCGGTCTTCAGCGAAGCCCTGGCGCAGTCGAACGTGCCGGTGCTGGACATTGCCACGCGCTACAGCGAGCTGGGCGCGGCGCTGCTCCCGGCGATCAATCCCATCACGCAGGCGAAATACGGATTGGAGATCACGAACTTCGTCGTCGAGAACGTCTCCGTCCCGCCCGAGGTCGAGACCGCCATCGACAAGCGCTCCAGCATGGGCGCGATCGGCGACATGAACCAATACGTGAAGTTCCAGCTCGCGCAGGGGCTGGAGAAGGGCGGCGGCGCAGGCGGGGCCGGCGTGGCGGCGGAACTGGCCGTCGGTCTCGGCATGGCCCGGCAGTTGATGAAGGACGACGCCTTCGCCGGCAAAACCAATCCGCCCCCTCTCCCCGGCTCTCCGGCTCCTGCCGCCGCTCCGGTCGGGCTCGATCTGCTGAGCCCGGGTGAAGCCGCCCAGCTCCTCGGCGTGAGCGAAGGCGACGTGCTGGCGACGATCCAGGACGGCAGCCTCAAGGCGAAGAAGATCGGCAGCACCTACCGGATCACCCGGAGCGCGCTGGAGGAGTTTCTTAAATCTTAAGCCGTTAGCTAAGGAGGCAACGCGATGGACCTGCTGGAATTTGTGTTTGAACTGGTCAGTTGGCTGTTCGAAGGGGCCGAAGTCGCCCGGTTCTGGCGGGTCATCTCCTCGTTGCTCGTCGGTATCGCCTTGGGCTTTTGGATCACCACGAAGGTTCCCCGGAAAGCCGTCGGCCGGATGATCGCGGTGCCGGTCGTGGTGGCGGCGGGAGCCCTGGGCTGCTGGTGGCAGCGAAGAGCCTGAGCTGGCCCATGAATCCGAAGATCAACGCGTCGGCGAAACGGCAGGCGTATCTCCAGTCCGAAGGACTGGCAGACGGTGGCCGGGGGTTGAGCGTGGCGATACCCCCGGTGGAACAAGCCAAGCCGGCGCACCCAGGAAGGGTGCCTGCAAGCAACGGAGCTGAGGACGGCTCTGGCATCCCTCTGGGATGCGATCCAAGAGGGACGCCCCACCTGGGGTATCTTCGCACTGCGTGCTCCTCAACCCCCGGCTACCTTCTGAAAACCCTCCGGGTTTTGCCGCTGCTCATGGCGCTGCTGGTTTCGTCGTGCGCCTCGCGTCCGGTCGCGCCGCAACCGGGCGAGACGGCGATGGTCGATTGGACCAGCCCGAGCGCGAACCTGTGCGTGAAGCTCGCCTTCGAGGACGGAGAGGAGGTCCTCTGCGAGATCGACACGGGCGGTCCGATGATGGCGCTCGACCGTTCGCTGGAACCGAGGCTGGGCCAGAAGACCGGCACGGGAACGATGACCTGGGCTTTTCGCGAACCGCACGAGGTCCGCGTCTTCCCGGCTCCGAAACTTTTTCTCAACGGCACGCGGATCTGGTCGTCGCCAGAAGCATTCACGGAGGAGTTGACCACGCTACACGGGGACGACTACGAGGCGCGATGCGTCGTGGGGATGGACACGCTCCGGCACTACTGCATGCAGTTGGACTTCGCCGAAAAGAAGGTGCGGATGCTCGACCCGGAGCAACTGGACGTGGCCAGCCTGGGCCGCTCGTTGGCACTGGACCTCCGGAGCCCCCGCTCGTTCTTCGGAGCGTTTCCGTGGAACCGGGCCAAGGGCGCGGTCGCCTTCGCCGACGCCGGCTTTTTCCCGGGCGAGGAGGAACGGTTCCTGATCGATACCGGTTTCACGGGCGGCAACATGGAGGTGATGCTGACCTCGAAGCTTTTCCGGAGAACGATTTCTCTACAACGCCCCGACTGGATTCTGACGCCGACCAATTCGCAGCTCTACTCGCGGGTGGCGGGATTCTCGCAGTTGCCGTTCATGGGCCATATCCATCGCGACGTGGTGGTCGGAGAGCTCCGAGAACCGCAGGGCGCATTTGAGGGCTGGATCGGGGCGAGGTTTCTCTCGCGCTCTCTGGTGACGCTGA
>CBFGQE010000499.1:0-2956 GCA_965650815.1 uncultured bacterium | reverse complement strand
GGTTCGAATCCCCTCGGCTCCACCACCCGTTAGAAACACGGGTGGTGGAAAGGGGACAAGGAATCCAAGACCGGTCGATCTCCCTCGGGCAACCCGTTCCATTCTGCTCCGTCGCCCCGGAAAACCGTCTCCCACTTCCTTCTCTCCATGACTTCTCCCAAAGAAATTGCCCGGCGTTGGTTCGACGATGTCTGGAACCGGCGAAGCGTCGAGACCATCCGCGAACTGCTGTCGACGGACGCCACCGGCCATTTGGAAGGCGGCATCGACATCGTAGGCCCCGAACCCTTCATCGCCTTCCGCCAATCGCTGCTGACCGCCTTGCCGGATCTCCGCGTCGAGGTCGCGGAGATCATCGCCGAAGGGGAGAACGTCTGCGTGCGGTGGTCCGCCGTCGCCACCCACACGGGAGAAGGTCTGGGTCTGCCGCCGTCAGGGAAAAAGGCCAGGTTCCGGGGCACGACCTGGTTGCGGATCGTCGATGGACGGATCGTCGAAGGCTGGGACAACTGGAACCAAGGCGGTCTCATGGCCGCCCTGTCGTAGCTGGCGGCAGCTATCCCACGAGGACCTCGGCCAGGGTCTTGAGCAGGGTCTCCGTGGTGTAGGGCTTGGGGATGAAGTGTTTCACGCCCGCGCCGATGGCCTTGGCCACGCCGCCGTTCGAGTTCAGGCCGCTGGAGGCGACGATCTTCACCCTCGGGTTCATGCTCTTCAGCGCCACGATCAGCGCGGGGCCGTCCATGATCGGCATGGCCATGTCGGTCAGCACCAGGTCGATCTCCGCCCCGGCCTTGGCGTAGAGGCTCAGGGCGTCGGCTCCATGCTGGGCCACGAGCACGCGGTAGCCGAACCGCTCCAGCGTCTTTTGCGCGACCTTGCGGATGCCCTCCTCGTCGTCCACCACCAGCACGGTCTGGCCGGTGCCCCGGGGAAGGTCGATGGTGGGCATTGAGCCGGGTTCCGGTTCGGGCGACGCGGCGGAGGCGGGGAGGTAGATCTTGAAGATCGAGCCCCGCCCCGTCTCGGAGTAGAGGTTGATGAAGCCGCCGTGGCTCTTGACGATGGCCAGCGTGGTGGAGAGGCCGAGCCCGGTGCCCTTGCCCAGCTCCTTGGTGGTGAAGAAGGGCTCGTAGATGTGTTCGCGGATGGCGGCCGGGATGCCGGTGCCGTTGTCGGCGACCTGCACGCGCACGTAGGTGCCGGGCTTGGAGCCGGGGTTGGCCGCCACGTAGTCCTCGTCCACGACGGTGTTCTCCAAGGCGATGGTGAGGCGCCCGCCGTTCGGCATGGCGTCGCGGGCGTTGACGCAGAGGTTGAGCAGCACCTGGTGGAGCTGGGTGGGGTCGCCGGTGACGCGCCAGGGGGACTCGGGACGGACGACGTTCAGCTCGATGGATTTCGGGAAGGTGTCGCGGACGATGTTCTGGATGTCGCGCAACAGGTGGACGAGGTTGACGGCGACGCGCTGGCCGCCGATGCCGCGCGCGAAGGTCAGGACCTGCCGGACCAGATCCGCGCCGCGCTGGGCACTGGTCTGGAGCGTGAGCAGCAGCTCCTCGTCCTCCGGGCCGTGCAGCCGTTCCTTGAGCAGCTCCAGGGACATGAGGATCGGGGCGAGGACGTTGTTCAGGTCATGCGCGATGCCGCCGGCCAACGTGCCGATGCTCTCCATGCGCTGGGAGCGGAAGAAGTGGGCCTGGGTGCGCTTCTTCTCGGTGATGTCCGAATCGATGGAGAGGATGGAACGGGGGCGTCCCTGCGAATCCTTCAGCAGCGTCCAGCGGGCATCGACGGTGAGGATCTTGCCGGATTTGCCGGTCTTCTCGAGTTCGCCCGTCCATGCGCCGTGCCTCATCACGTGATCCTCGGCCTCGCGGAACTTCTCGGGCTGGAGGCCGAGCAGCTCGTCGATGCTCCGGCCGGCCGCTTCGGCGGCGCTCCAGCCGTAAAGGCGTTCAGCGCCCTTGCTCCAGAACTGCACGCGGTGCTCCAGATCGCGCACGGCGAAGGCGTCCCGGGCCTCGTCGATCAAGGCGGCCTGTTCGGCGATGCGTTCCTCGGCGCGTTGCCGTTCGGCGCGCAGCGCCTCCTCGCGTTCGAAGCTCCGGTAGCTGTCGCAGAGGGTGCCGAGCTGCTGGATCAGCGTCTCCAACTGCGTCTGGTCCTCCTCCGTGTAGTCGCCCGGGCGGTTGGCCACGGCGATGATCCCGACGACCGCGCCGGCCTGGAAGATGGGCACGCCGAGGAAATTGTGCATCGGCGGATGCCCGGCGGGACGGCCCTTCGCGCGCGGGTCGGCGGCCGGCCGGTTGGCCACGACCACCTGGCCGGTGCGGATGACGCTCCCGAAGAGGTTGTCGAAGGAGGTGAACTCCAGATACCCCTTGGTCTCGTAGGTCCGCAGCGCCTCCTCGTAGAACCCCCGGTTCAGCGTGGTGTCCCACTCGACGCCCTTGTGCGCGAGGATGCGCAGCACCGGTCCCTCCACCATCACGCCCACGAAGCCGTAGCCGCTCTGCGTGACCTTCAGCGCCGCGCCGAGCAACTGGCCCATCGCCTCCTTCCAGTCGCGGTGTTCGAGGAAGGCGCCGAGGGAGCGCGTCACCACGGAGAGCAACTCGGTCTTGTTCTGCAGGGCGTCCTCGGCGTGCTTCCGCTGGGTGATGTCCTGGATCGCGCCCTGCACGCGGCGGATCGTCCCGGCGGCGTCCCGCAACGGTTCGCCGAGGATGCGGGCCCAGACCGGCTGTCCATCGCGGCGGACGATCCGCACCTGCTCGTCGAAGGGCGTGCCGTCCCGGGCGCAGGCCTCGTAGCGGAGCTTCATCGTTTCGCGCGATTCCTGGGCCACCTGGCCAAAGGCCTCCTCCAGCGTGGGAGCCGTGCCCGGCGGCGCCCCGTGCAGGGCGCAGACCGCGTCCGACCAGAACACCCGGCCGGGCGGGAGGTCCAC
>CBFGQE010000498.1:0-2963 GCA_965650815.1 uncultured bacterium | reverse complement strand
GTAGGCGTGCTGGTGCTTCAATCCGCCGATGACCTGGATCTGTCGGCGATGGTCCACCAGCGGCGCGAGCGTCTGGCTGAGCGCGAAGTCAGCGCCGTCCTTTTCCGGCCACCACGCGGACGGGATCGCGCCGTTGGGAAAGTAGACGAAGGCCGTGCGCAAGGGCGCGCCGGTGGCCGTGGTGGCGAGCCGGGCCGTCTCGGCGGCGAAGAGCCGCGCGCCGCCGAGCGACTCGAACGCGGGCAGCGCGAGACACGCGCCCAGGCCGCGCAGGAAGCCGCGTCGGCTGAAAGCGGCGTGGCTCTGGGCGGCGAGGGCTTGGCGGGAAGGAGCGGGAGTGTTCATGGCGTGGCTTTCACTTCGGCGCGGAGCTGCGCGGGTTCGGGAGCGGGAACGGAAACGGTCGCCCGGTCGGCCCGGGTCTTCTGGAACGGCGCGGATTCGATCACGCCGAGCAGCAGCGCGGAGAACCTGCCCTCCGAGCCTTCGATGCGCTCGACGATCCGGTCCACGGTCGCGACGTCGTAGTATTCCAGGCCCCGGCCGAGCGCGTAGGTCAGCAGCTTCTCGGTCAGGCAGCGGTGGAAATCGCGCGCGTGGGTCGTGGCCAGAATGCGCTTCAACTGGCGGATGTCCTGGAAGGTCTCGCCGCTCACGAGCGTGCCGGAAGGTTCGACCGGCTGGTCGCGTTCGGCGTCGCGCCACATGCCGATGGCGTTGAAGTTCTCCAACGCGAGCCCGAGCGGGTCCATGCGGTTGTGGCACGAGCTGCACAATGGCTGGGCGCGGTGCAGCTCCAGCGTTTCACGCAGCGTGAGTTCGCGGCCCTTGTTCGCCGACTCGGTGTTCTCCAGTGGCGGGATGTTCGGCGGCGGCGGCGGCGGCGGCATCCCGAGGATGTGGTCGAGCACGAAGACGCCGCGCTTCACCGGCGAGGTGCGGGTGGGATTGGACGTGGTGGCCAGCACCGTGCCGTGGGTCAGCACGCCGCCGCGCGGACTGTCGGGCGGCAGCTTCACCAGGCGGAAGTCGCCGCCCAGCACGTTGCTCAACCCGTAGTGCTTCGCGAGGCGTTCATTGAGGAAGGTGTAGTCGCTGTTCAGCAGCTCGGTCAGCGGGCGGTCCTCCCGCAGCACGTGCTCGAAGTATTTCTCCGTCTCCTGCCGCATGGCTTGGCGCAGGCCGCTGTCGAGTTCCGGCCGCACGCGGCGGAAGGACTGCATGACCACGTCGCGCAGCCCGGCGAACTCCTTCTGCTCCGCTTCGGTCAAGGTGCCCTCCGGCTTGCGGCGCAGCTCGCGGAAGCGTTCGCGCTTGGCCTCCAACTCCGGATCGCGCTTCTCCTCCCGGGCCATGACCGCGCGGGAATCGATCGGCACCGTCTCGATGTCGCGGGCCAGCAGCCATTGCCCGGTGAAGTTCTGCACGAAAGCGTAGGAGCGCCAGTCCTTCAACATGCGCTGCACCTGCGCGTCGAGGTTCGCGCGGAGCCGGCCCTCATCGGCCAAGCGACGCAGCTCCTCGTCCGGCTGGGTGGACCAGAGGAAGTAGGAGAGCCGCGAGGCCAGCGAATGTTCGTCCACGAAGGGATGCGCGCCTTCCGCCGCCGGGGTTCCGGCCGCCTCTTCGCGAAAGAGAAAGCGCGGCGACGCCAGCACCGCCACCATCGCATGGGCCACACCCGCCTCGAAGGTCTTGCCGGGCGCGCTGTAAACCGATTCCGCCAAGCCCGCGAGCCGCTCTGTCGTGGCGGCATCGACCGGACGCCGGAACGCCTTGTTCGCGAACCGGCCGAGCACTTCCTGCGCGAAGGCGCGGCGTTCGGCGGGATCGGCAGGCGCGTCCTTCGCGGAGAAGAACCGTTCGTGGTTCTTCGGCCGGACCCAAGTCGTCGTGTCGTCCAGCGGCCCGGTGAGCGCGACCTGATTGATGCGGAGCTTGAGTTCGCGGACCTGTCGTTCCTGGGTCAACGGCTCGATCTCGAACGTCAGCGTGTGCTCGCCCGCCGTCCATTTCCGGTCGAACTCGAAGAAGAACTGCTTGTGGCTTTCCCGGTTGAACTCCTGCGCCAACACCGCCTCGCCATCCAGCCGGAAGGTCAGCCGACAGCGGTTCAGGTCGAAGACATTGTCCACGTAGCGCTCGATGGCGCGGAGATCCAGCACCACCTTGTATTGCCCGGCGTGTTCGATGCGGAAGGCGTGGGTGAAGGCCTTCTTCTCGTAGTAGGAGAACTCCATGCCCCAGGTGCCCTCGCCCTGGAACTTGCCGATCACCTGCTCGGGCGCGACGCGCGACACGGTCGGCACGGCGCGGGTCACGATCTCCTTGGCCGCATCCAGATACTTCTCCAGCAGCATCGGCGGGAGCGTGAGCACGTCGCCGATGTTGTCGAACCCGTGCCCGGAATCGTCCGGGGGAAACTCCTGCGCGGTGTCGAACTCGACGCCCATGAGGTCGCGGATCGTGTTGCGATACTCCACGCGGTTCAGGCGGCGCACCGTCACGCGGCCGGGATCGGGATTGGCCGGGTCGATGCGGAAGACGTCGGACTTGATCCACGTTTCCAGCTTGGCCAGTTCCTCGGACGTGGGCCGGGGCTTCTTCTCCGGCGGCATGGTGCCGGTCTGGAGGTTCTTGAAGACCTTCAACCAGAGATCGTGGCTGGAGAGCAGCGCGGCGTCGGAGGCGAAGGTGTCGAAGGCGATGTTGCCCTTGGCGTCGCCGTCGCCGTGGCAGTCGAAGCAATACTCCGCGAGGATCGGGTGGATCTCCTTCCGGAACTTCGCATCCTCCGCGCCCTCCGCCGAGCCCGCGCCAAGCCCGCACGCAAGCCACCAGCCACCGGCCAAGGCCAGCAACGTCCCGTGGGCGCTGGAGCGGGAGATCATGGGCATACGTATGATCTAGGCGGCGGGAAGGATTCTGGCAACCGGAACGGTGTCCCATCTTTTCAGGGCAGG
>CBFGQE010000497.1:0-2963 GCA_965650815.1 uncultured bacterium | reverse complement strand
CGTTGAACGAACCAGTCGGCACCCGCGCCTAGCAAGCGATTTCACCCCACGCGAATCCCCGGCGAAGATGTGATTTTGTGAACCGCGCCCGAGGCCGGGAGGTCCGCTATTTCGCCAGCTTGGCCACCGCTTCCTGCATCTCCGACAGATGCACGTCGGCCGACGGCGTGTCGGTCACGTGGACGATCTTGCCGTCCTTGCCGATGAGGAAGCTGGCGCGCCGGGCCAGCTTGCGGTCCTTCATGGCCACGTCGAACTGGGCCACGAGCTTGCCGTCGGGATCGGCGATGAGCGGGAAGTTGAGCTGGTGGTCGGCGATGAACTTCTGGTGGCTCTCCTCCGTGTCCATGCTGACGCCGATGACCTGGACGCCCTGTTTCGTGAAGTCGCCCATGCGGTCGCGCAGGGTGCAGGCCTGCTTGGTGCAGCCGGGCGTGTTGTCCTTCGGATAGAAGTAGAGGAGCACGGCCTGTTTGCCGAGGTAGTCGTCGAGCTTCAGCGTTTTGCCGTCGGTGGATTTGCCCTCGAACTTCGGGGCGGCCTCGCCGGCCTTGGGCGTGGCGGCGAAGGCGGAGAGCGACAAGGTCAGGAGGGCGAAGGAGAACAGGCGGGCTTTCATGGGAGAAGAAGGTTCAAGGTTCTGGACGCCGAAGAGACTCCTCCACGATCGGCCGGTTGCAAGCGGTCAAAAGCACCGATCCTCGGGAGAAACTTCCGAGGATCGGCGATGAAAACATGGGCCGTGGATTTACATCTTCCCGGAACCCACCCCTGACCCCTCCCAGGAGGCGATAAGACAGAGCGCCATCCGACAGCCGGACTCGGTTGCACAGTTCCCCTCCTGGGAGGGGTCAGGGGTGGGTCAGCCCCGATGGAGAAAGCGCTTGGTCAGGCGCGGCGACGCAGCCACAAGGCCAGGGCTCCGAGGCCTATCAGCGCGGCCGACGCCGGTTCCGGCACGGGCGTGACCCCGGCGATCTCGACGTTGTCCACGAGGAAGTTCACCGGCAGCGCCCCGGAATTCTGGCCGAACTGGATCTCGGACCAGGTGCTGGCCACGTTCAATCCGAGGTCGGAGAGCGGGATCTCCACGGTCATCGTCTGGACGGACGTGTCGTTCAGATCATGCCAGCCGCCGAGGGTGAAGATGTTGCCGAGCTGCTTCCATCCTCCGGCGCTGGAATTGCCCACAAGGTTGATCTGGAACCAGTCGCTGGTGGTGCCGCCGTTGGGTCCGAAGCTGGTGGCGTGGTTCACCGTGAGGTCGAAGGACAGCGTCCCGCCCTGTCCGGCGGCTTCGAGGATGGCGGCGCGTTCCGTCTCGTCGAAGGCGCGCTTGATGGTCCAGGCCCAGCCGCTGCCGGTGCCGTCGGCCTGGACGGAACCGGCGCTCCAAGCGGGCACGCCGCGCTCGGCCGCGCCGAAGCCCTGGAGGTCCGTGTCGAAGGTGAAGGAAAGCCCGGCGGCCTGGAGCGAACCGGTGCCGAGCGCGGCCAAGACCGCGAGCGTGGAGACAAGTTTCATGGGGTGTCGTGATGGTTGTGGGTGGAACGGGCGGACGGGAAGAAACCACAGCCGGGCTCCGACCGTAACGTCGCCAGAGTTGAGGACGCAGGCGCTTATCCGGCGGAAGGTTCGCTCCCTTGGGTCCGGACGGGAATCGACCATTGCCAACCGGCCGGACGTGCGGATAACTCTCCGCGTCCATGAACTGGAAACCTTGGTTCGCTTTGCTGGCCGCGTGCTGCGTTGTCACCGGCTGCGCCGTTTCTCGGGCAGTCGGCGCGGAAGAGCCCCCGGTGGTCTATCGCCACCGGTTCATCGGGGCCGAGAACGTCGCGGATCTCGCGGTCAAGCCCCGCGCCCACGCGCTCCTCTCCACCACCAACGCCCTTGCCTTCCGCCAAGTGGCGGCCACGCGCTTCGCCCGCTGGACGGCCCAGGCGGTCGGTGCCCCGCCGGAGAAATCCACCGGCATCGCCACCGCGCTTGAACTGGGACTCGTGGCGGATTCCGCCGTGGAAATCCGCAGCGGAACCTCCGGCTGGACGGCGCTCTTCGCCGCGCATCTGGCGGCGGACGAGGGCGACCGGTTCATCCAGCAGGTGAAACAGGCCGCGACGGATCTCGGGCTCCAGAGCGCGAGCGCCAAGGTCCATTTGACCGCCCTGCGCGACGGCACCTGGGTCGTGGCCGCGTTCGGTTCCGGCAAGGCTCCGGCGGAAGCGGCCATCAAGTCGCGTCTGGCCGCCTTGGCCAAGGTTTCCGCCGATCCCAAGGGCGCGGCGGGCACGAACGCCCCGCTGCTTTCCGTGGAGGCCGATCTGCCCGCGTTGGCCAAGCTGTGCCAATGGCCCGCCTTGCCGGTGAAGCTCGGCCGCGTGGAGCTCGCGGTGGCCGCCCAGGGCGAGTTCCTCAAGACTTCCGGCACCGTGGCGCTGACGGAGAAGAGCGCCTGGCCCAAGGCCAAGTGGAACGTGCCGACCAACCTCGTGCACGACCCGCTCGTGTCCTTCACCGCCCTGCGCGCGCCCGGCCCCATCTTTTCCGCGGACACCGTGCTGGGCGCTTTCCTCGGGGCCAATCTGGCTTCGTCCCAGGCCTACCTCTGGACGCAGTCGGAGGTCCCCTTCCAGACCTACTTCGCCCTGGCCTCCGCCGATCCGGCCAAGGAAGTCGCCCGGATCGCTTCGACCATGCCGCCCAGGATCAATCCCCTGTTGGGCGGCACGGAGACCAGCCAGATGGCCTGGAACTCGAACAAGACGGCGGTGCAGATCTCGGGACTGTCGCTGGTCATGCCCCAGGTCACCGCCACGAACGACCCTACCGGAAGCTGGTTGACCGGCGGTCTGATCGCCCCCCTGCCCCACCGCAACACCCAGCCGGCCCCGGAAGGGCTCCTCCAGCAGTTCACCGGCCGCGACGATGTCGTGCTCTACGACTGGGAAATCTCCCAGGAG
>CBFGQE010000496.1:0-2967 GCA_965650815.1 uncultured bacterium | reverse complement strand
GGGAATTGCCAGGCGGCCATGGCTTGCGTCCGAAATGTGCGCGGGGTGCGGCGGGAGACCATGGCCGGGGCAAAGCCCTGCTTCTTGAGTAGCGTGCGCATCAGCTTGCCGGCCGCCGCCGTGTCCCGTCGGCGCTGGATGAGAACCTCCAACACCTTGCCCTCATCATCGACGGCCCGCCACAGGTACAGCAGCCGCCCGCCGATCCGGACCATCATCTCATCCACGTGCCGGCGCGGGCTGGGCTTCGGTCGCAGACGCCGCAAGTTGCGGGCGATGGCTGGCCCAAACTTCAAAACCCGGCGCCGGACCATTTCGTAGCTCACGTCCACACCGCGCTCCGCCAGAAGCTCCCCGACATCGCGGTAGCTCAGCGTGAAGCGTAGAGACAACTGGACGGCGTGCTGAATGACGGCGGGGAGAACTGATGGCGGGCATCATCGAGAAATGGCGCGAAGAAAAGAAAGAACCCTACACCACAGCCTAGCCGTGGCTTCCTCGCTATAATCCGCCGAAGTTTTGTCTGTGAAGTAGTGCCCCGAGCGTTGGTAAGTGAAAACATCGGCCAGAAGTTTGGCCTCCACCGCTTTTGCCTTCCATGCACGCAGTTCTGTATCCGTGAAGCTCGGATCGTTTTCACAGATGTGCAGTTGCACCGGCGTGTCGGCGCAGACGCCCGCCGGCAACGAGGCCAACCCATGAAGCAACAGCACCCCCTGAACATCCGGCCGGAGCTTCCACATCTCAGCAACGACACCTGCGCCCATCGAGATGCCCATCAGGACCAACCTGTCGGGAGAATCCGCAAGCGCAGTCCAGGCTCTCTCGCGAATGGTCTTCCAACCGATCTTTGCCTTTATGGCGAATCCCTCGTCGAGATCATCGGTTTTCGCGCCATCAAACAGATCCGGAAGAAGCACCTCGTGCCCAGCGTCACGCAACCGTGCCGCAGCCTCCATCTCGACCTCGCGCAGCCCCAGCACCGAATGGAACAAGGCAATGCTTGCCACGGTACGCCTCCTACCGGATGGAAATCACGCATCGTGGGCACCGGGCTTTCTCATCGTGCTTCGTTCGGATGCTCATGCTCGTCGCGCAAAAGGACCGGGTTGGCCGGCGCAGCCATATGGCTCATTCCCATGGAGGTCTTTCGGCTTCGTATCGGGATGCCCGCAAATGCCCCGATGACGCTCCTGTCGCCGCGGCCCCGGGATGGAAAACATTCGAACTCCCGCATTTCTCAGATAGGTTGCGGAAGGCTCTTGCTTCAAGCCCCCCGCCATTCACTACAAGACGGGTCACCGATTGAATCTATGAAGTGGCACGATGCAGGTGACCCAACATGACGTGATCATCGTCGGAGGCGGTCCAACCGGGTTGATGCTGGCCGGCGAATTGGCGCTCGCGGGAGTTGATGTCGCGATAGTCGAGCGGCGCGAGAACCAGGAGCTTGAGGGGTCGCGCGCGAGCGGCCTTCATCCCCGCGCGATCGAACTGCTCGATCAGCGTGGCATAACGGACAAGTTCCTCCCTCAGGGAACGAAGCACCATTCGGTCGCCCTCGCTGGCATCATCCTCGATGCCAGCGATCGGGCGACCCGCCACAGCTACACGCTCGGACTCTGGCAGGAGAAGATCGAGCGCGGGCTGGCCGACTGGGTCTGCGAATTGCGGGTGCCGTTCTATCGCGGGTGCGAAATGGCGACCTTCACCGACGGCGAACAAGGCGTGGACCTCCAACTGACGGACGGACGAAGGTTCCGCTGCAGCTATCTGGTCGGCTGCGACGGCGGCCGCAGCCTTGTCCGCAAGACGGCGGGCATCCGCTTTCCGGGAACCGAGGCGCGGGCGAGCCACCTTATTTTCGAGGCCGACATGGAGGATCAACCGCCGCTCGGCATCCGGTATGGGGAGCACGGCCTGTACGCCCTCGGACGGCTCGACGAGGGGCCGCGCGTGCGCGGCATAGTGACAGAGCAGCGGCTGGAGCGGGGGGGAAGCCCCGGCGAGGAGGATCTCAGGGCGGCGCTCACAGCCACCTACGGATCGGATCTGGGCATCCATCGGATCACCTGGATGTCGCGCTTCACGGATGCGGCGCGGCAGGCGGAGGCCTATCGGAAGGGCCGCGTCCTGCTCGCGGGAGATGCCGCGCACGTTCATTCTCCCGTTGGTGGGCAGGGGCTGAACGTCGGGCTGCAGGACGCCGCGAACCTCGGATGGAAACTGGCCCAGGTGGTGAAGGGCATCTCGCCGGAAAGCCTGCTCGATACCTACCATGCGGAGCGGCACCCGGTCGGAGCGGCGCTGCTCGAGCTCACTCTGGCGCTGACCGCACTCAACCACGGTGACGAACGCACAACGGCGCTCCGGGCGTTCGTGGCGAAGGCGATGCAGATGGACGAGCCGAGGAGGTGGTATTCCGCCATGGTGTCCGGCCTCGACATCCGCTATGGCCCGGAAGGGGGGCACCCTCTGCTCGGCCGTCGCATGCCGGATCTGGACATCGTCACCGCCGAGGGGCCGACGCGGGTCTTCGCGCTCCTGCATGATGCGCGGCCGGTGCTGCTCGACTTCGGGAAAACTGGCTTCCCGGCCATCGACGCGTGGAAGGAGCGCGTCAAACTGGTCGATGCGGAATTTGAGGGGGTGTGCGAGCTTCCCGTCATTGGCATGGTCCGGACTCCGACCGCCCTCCTGATCCGACCGGATGGACATGTGGCATGGGTCGGAGAAGGAAGCACCGAAGGCCTCCTGACGGCCCTTGGAGACTGGTTCGGCAATTAGAACGGATTGCGTGAATTCGGCTTCGATCTGAAGCGTGAAGCCGATCGCCAGACGAAGGGATGGAGCGTCGTGGACTTGGAACCAGGGTCTTTTTGGTGCTTGTCGAAGCGCCGGAAAAACCCTGCGCTTCCGGTCTTTCGTGCAATCGGTTTACGCGGTCCCGCTTGATCCGGCTACACT
>CBFGQE010000495.1:0-2974 GCA_965650815.1 uncultured bacterium | reverse complement strand
CAAGAACTTCGGCCAGCCGAACAAGGGCCAGGTCAACGACATGGTCTTCGACAAGACGGAGATCCCCATCCTCTTCAAGTGCGATGTCCACCCCTGGATGACCGCCTACGTCGCCGTCTTCGACAACCCCTACTTCGCCGTGTCCGACAAGGACGGCCGTTTCTCCATTCCCAACGTCCCGCCCGGCACCTACGAGCTCGTCGTTTATCACCGGAAATCCCACGCGACGAACGAGGGCATTGTCCGAACCGTGACCGTGCCCGACGACGGGCGACTGGAGATCGAGGAAACCATCCCGGTAGAAAACTGAGGCGAGCGCAGCGCCATCCCGGTCGCGTGTCGGAAGCCGGGCCTAAGATTCACGGTGCCTTCAGCTCCTTGAGCGTCAGCCCGGCGCGCTTCTTCAGAACGGCGTCGAACTTCGGCACATACATCTGCGTCTCGGCCGGGAGCTTGGCGGAGATGGCGTCGAAGGTCTTCGTGTCCGACTTCTTCAACAGCGCCGCGACCCGCGTTTCCCCGGCGTTGTAGGCGGCGAGCGTGAGTTCCCAGTCCTTGAAACGGCCGTGGAGACGGCGGAGATACTTCGCGGCGGCGCGGGCGTTCTTCTCCGGATGCAGCCGTTCGTCCGGCAGCCAGGTGGAAAGACCCAGATCCTTCGCGGTCGGCGGCATGAGCTGGAACAGTCCGGCGGCGCCGACGGGGCTCTTGGCCTTGGGATCGAAGGACGATTCCACCTCGGCCAACCAGACCAGATCGGGCGGCAAACCTTCCTCGGCGAAGATCGGTTTCAGTTGGGCGACGAAAGCGTCGGCGCGCTCCGGGCGGGGCCGATCGGCGATCACACGGGTCCATACCTGGCGCTGGACCTTGGGTGGCGGCGGCGTGACGGGCAGCACCACCGGTTCTTCGGGGACGGGTTTTCCCCGAGGCGGCGGCGCGGCCGGTGCCGGGGCGGCGGCGCGGGACAATTGGTCGGCGGCGGAGAGGTAGTCCAACCGGGTGCGGAGCCAACGGGCGTAGGGATCGGTTTCCTCGAAGCGGTCCAGCAACGGCAGGAGAGCGACGGCGAGTTCGCGAAGCGCGGCGAGGTCGTAGATCGAGTCGGCCTGCAGCCGGGCCTGGAGGTCGTCGAGGATTTCCTTGAGCTGTTCGCGGTCGATCTGGCCCTCCAACGCGGCGACCACCGAGGCGTCGAGATTCTGGCGGGTCCAGACTTCGACCGCGCCCATCATGCCGTCGGTGTCGAAGGTGTATTCCTGCCCCCGGACGGAGCCAAGCCCGACGCAAGCAACGGCGATGATCCAAGCGACCTTCACGGGGAACACCATAGCGCGGGCGTCAATCCGGGGCATTTGTGGGCAGAGCGGAGGGTTTGGACGACTGCGGCGCGCCTTCCCGCTACCGTTCCTCGGAGCGACCCGCTAGCTTGCCGCCATGAAATCCGCCTACGAACTGGCCATGGAGCGGCTGAGCAAATCCCAGCCGACGGTGAAGCTGACCGAGAAGCAGAAGGCCGAGATCGCCGACCTCGAATCGCGCTACGCCGCGAAGATTGCGCAGGAAGAAATCATGCTGAAGGAGCAGATCGCCGAAGCCGCGCAGCAGGGCGACTGGGAGAAGCAGCAAGAACTGGAACGCCGTCTCGTGGCCGAGCGAAAGAAGCTCCAGGGCGACCTGGAGGAGAAGAAGGAAGCGGTGCGGCAGGGGCGTTGATTTCGGGTGGCCGACGAGGTGCTCAGCGCGAATGGCTCATCATTCATAATGGATTTGCTAACAAGTGCTCGGAAGAAGTTGGCGGCAACCTCATGCGTCCATTTGGTTCAGTCTTGGGGGGCGGCTGAACACTTGGAAAACCTCGCAAGGCTGCTGGCCAAGACGGACGTGACGCAACATGCCGATCTAATTGCCCAATTCCACAATGCTGCCGGGCAGTTGCCGTATGTTGATGATTGCGACTTCGGGGCGCTGGTTCTGGAGCAGCAGGCAGAGCTGCTTTCTGATGATCTAAAGCGGGTTCTCCTCACGGAGGCGCTTCGTCGTGCTCAATGGTGTGCACAGGCCGCAACTGCAGGCGGAGAAGGACTTGCCAGAATGGTCCACGTAAACCAGCTCGCTCAGAAGCTGACCGAGTGTGGTGGTTAATACCTGCCAAAAGGATGTCGTCCTCAGTTCCAACACCCCGCACCGGCTACCTCCTCGCGGAGTGCCGGTCTTCGGTGGACGACTCCGACCAGCCTTTCGCGCTCTGGGTTCCCCGAGGCTATTCGCCCAAGAAGGCTTGGCCGCTGGTGGTGGCGTTGCACGGGAGCGATGCGGACCATCGGATGATTCCCGAAGAATGTTTCCGCATTCCTGAACGGGGCTTCGACGAACGGGTGATTCTGCTGAGCCCTTTTGGCCGCGGCGACGTGGACTGGCGCTGGATGGGCGAGGCAGATCTTTGGGACGCCATAGCCTGGGTGCGGGCGCGGTATCGGATCGACCTACGGCGGCAGTATCTCACGGGCTTGTCGCTGGGCGGCTACGCGGCGTGGCGCATGGCGGCGGAACGGCCGGATTACTGGGCAGCCATCGCGCCGGTCTGCGGCGGTGGCGATCCGGCGACAGCTCCGGTGCTGAAGCGGATGCCGGTTTGGTGTGTTCACGGTGCGAAGGATGCGGTGGTGCCAGTGGAAGAGTCGCGGGAGATGATGATGGCTCTCGGAGCAGGACAGGTTTCCAGCCTGTCCACGAAGTCTGGAGGCGGACTCTTGGCAGGAGAACGCCCCCTCACCCGGCTTTCAGCCACCCTCTCCCCATCCGATGGGGAGAGGGGATTCTCCGGCAACAGCAGGCCGAATCTTTCAGCGAGGCTCCGCTATGACGAACTACCCGGCTGGGGCCATGACTCGTGGCGCTGGCTCTACGATCCCGAGAGGCGCGAGGACTCGCTGGTGGATTGGTTCCTCGGCTTCAAAAAAACGCGCACTCC
>CBFGQE010000494.1:0-2974 GCA_965650815.1 uncultured bacterium | reverse complement strand
CAAGACCACGTTGGTTCTGGGTCGCCGCCGGGGTGTTGATCGTCGGCGATCTCGTCCGGGCCAACCAGCCTTGGCTCCAGTTCTACGACTATCGGGAAAAATACCAAAACAACGACCTGTTCCGCCTGCTCAGCAAGGAACCTTGGCAGCAGCGGATTGCCTTTCCCCGCCTCCGCCTTGAGGGCTCTCAAGCCTACCAGGCACTCGGCAGCATCTACGGGGCGGAGTGGCTCCAGCGCCAGTTCCCCTACTACCATATTCAGACCCTCGACATTCCGCAGGACTCGCGTCCAGCCGCCGACAAGGTCGCCTTCATGGGCGCGTTGGGCGGGGCGAAGGCGGCGAGGTTGTGGCAGTTGACGAACACCCGCTTCCTCCTCGGCCTGTCTGATCCGCAATTCGCCGGATCGTTGAACGAGGTCTTCGATCCAACGCAGAAGCGCTTCCGCGTCCACACGCCGTTCACCATTTCGCAGGATTCCAAGACGGGAGCCTTCCTCGTCGAGACCAACACCGCCGGGCCGTTCGCGTTGGTCGAGTTCACCGGTGCGTTGCCCCGCGCCAGCCTCTATCCGGGCTGGCAGGTGATCACCAACACCTCGGATGCGCTCGCGAAGATCGCCGATCCGGCATTTGACCCGCTCAAGGAAGTCGTCCTGTCCGATCCGCCGACCGCCCAGCCTTCGCCCGATGCCACTCAGGGCTCGGTCGTGATCGAGTCCTATTCCTCGCGCCTCGTGCGGATGAAGACCGAAGCCGCCACGCCTTCGGTGCTGTTGTTCGTCGAGCATCTCGAACCCGCGTGGAAGGCCTACGTCGATGGCCAGCCGGTGCCCACGCTCCGCGCCAACTACCTCGTGCGCGGCGTCGAGGTTCCGGCCGGTGGGCACACGGTCGAGTTCCGGCTGGAGTCCGACAACAAGGGCATCTACCTCACCGTCGGTTCCCAGATTCTCGCCGTGCTCCTGATCGGCGTGGTGCTCGTCACCGGCCGCAAGGAAGAGGAGCCGTCCGCGCCATGAGCCACCAGGACACCTACTACCGGCAGAACGAAGCCTACGCCGAATTCCTCGCAGGCTGGGACGAAGGCTTCTACGCGAAATACACGGACTCGCTGAAACCCTCGCGTCCCGGCGCGCGCGTCCTCGACATCGGCTGCGGCGTCGGCCAAGTGGTGGACCGCTTGACCAAGGCCGGCTTCGAGGCCCACGGCGTCGATGTCTCCGAGCCGAACATCGCCAAAGCCCGCCAGCATTCCGACCGCTGCCAGCTCTACGACGGACGCCGCCTGCCTTTTGCTGACGGCCACTTCGCCAGCGTCGGCGCGCTGAACGTGCTGGAGCATGTGGACGAGCCCGAGGCCTTCATCGCCGAGCTGGTCCGCGTGGTGGAGCCGGGCGGCAAGATCACCCTCTCCAGCCCGAACTTTCTCCGCGCGCTCGGCTTCCGCGACTACCACCCGTCCATGCGCGGCGTGGGTAACAAGTGGCGCAACTGGCGTCGGCTCCGCGCCAAGGCCGCGCTCATGCGCTCCGCGCCGGAGCAGGTGCGCTTTGACCGCATGACGCCCATCGTCCGCCAGCCCTTCCAACCGGACGACGACGCGATCATCGCGACCAATCCGCTGGAGATGCGCTTCTTCCTGGAGCGGAACGGCTGCGTGGTGGAATCCGTCTCCTGCTGCGACCGCTACGTGGCCAAGCCGGTGGACTTCTTGCTGAACCTCGGCCCCTGGCGCTTCGTCATGTTCAACGCCTTCCTCGTGGCGCGGAAGCGGGTTTAGGTCCGCTTGCCGGAGCGCGGAGCATCGCTCCGCCGGGACGCGCTCAGTCTGGAGCCAAACAAGAAGTCTTGGGGTTCGGATCGTCGAAAGAAGAGAGCGCCCGTCCAGCGGTCGGCGGAGCGATGCTCCGCGCTCCAACCGGGGTGTTTCGCGCCTCAGCTGAATCCCAGCCACTTGAACATCGCTACGGTCCCCAGCACCCACGCGGGGAATCCAAGCAGAAAGGCGATCCAGCACCAGACCCGCGCCCGGCGCGATGCTCGCCAAGCGCCTTCGATGTCGCCCTTCCGCGCCAGCGGTCCCACGCGTTGCGAGTAATAGATCGCGGCCATCCCCAGCGGCAGACAGCCGACCAACGTCAGCACCACCGCCGCGATGGCGTGGTTCGGGATCTCCAGCTCCGCGGCCCGGAATGATTGGGTGGGAAGAGTCGGTGGAAGCTGAGCAGATGGAACGGGCGGCGGTAGCGGTGCCGGAGCGGCGTAAACTTCGGGGAAATCACGCAACGTCCTCCACGCTTCGTCGCCCGCCAGGCAGACCGGCGAAGCGGAGCCGATCCTTCGATCCCGCCGCCATTCCTGCAGCGTCTCCAGCGTGAGCGGGCCGTAGCGCCGCCGGTCGGGGCCGATCACGTAATACCACGTCTCGGCTCCGTCGCCGTTCATGCGGCCAGCTCCTGGAGCTTCCGCTGCGCCGCGCCCGAATCGATCGTCGCCTCTGCCAGCGTCCAGCCCTCCGTCAGCGACTTGGCCCGGTCCGCCACGAAGAGCGCGGCCGCCGCGTTCAACAGAACGGCGTCGCGTCGCGGTCCGCGGTCTTCGCCGCGCAGCAGCTGGCGGATGATCTCGGCGTTCGCCTGTTTGTCGCCGCCGCGCAGATCGGCCAGCGTGGCTTTGCGGATCGGCAGATGGGCCGGGTCGAGCTCCGACACATGGAACGCGCGGTCTTGGTGGAACTCCGCGATGCGGCTCGGTCCCAGCGTGGACAGCTCGTCCAGCGCCCGCGCCACGCCGCCTTCCAGCACCGCACCGCTCACCACCATCGCGCGTCGCAGCCCCAGCGCCTGGAGCACGCGCGCCAATGGCTCGCACAGCTCCGGCCGCGATACGCCGAGCAGCTGCACCGTGGGCCGCGCGGGATTCAGCAGAGGCCCGAGGAAGTTGAAGATCGTCCGTTGCCCGCGCTCCGCGC
>CBFGQE010000493.1:0-2987 GCA_965650815.1 uncultured bacterium | reverse complement strand
GGGAAGCCCGGTCATCTGGAATTTACCCGGGGACTCGGCACCGAAAACTTCGTGGTGACGGGAAACTCCGGCTACACCGGAGCGACCGACCGCATCGAGATCAGCACGCTGGACGCCGAGTTGGCCGGTTGTTCGCCCAATCTGATGAAGATCGATGTGGAGGGGTTCGAGACCGAGGTGTTTTCCGCCGCCGATGCGGTCTTGGGCGATCCGTCCGTCGCGGCCATGATCATCGAGCGCAACGGCAGCGGGAACCGCTACGGCTACGACGAGGACGCGCTCCAAGTCCGCATCCGCTCTGCCGGATTCAAGCCCTGCCGCTATCGCTCGGCCGGACGGGTAGTGGAGCCGGTTCCCGACAGCTTCGAGGGCAACATCGTCTATCTACGTGATCCCAAAGCCGCGCAGCAACGGGTGTCGTCCGCGCCTGCGTTCCGTGCCAAGGGACGACAATTCTAGACGAAAAAACGCCAAGCCGCATAGGCGCTTGGCGTTGTCGGGAAAAGCGGATGCCGATTCTTGGGCCGGAGTTCAACCGAGACGATAGGTGATCCGAGCCTTGTTCAGGTCGTAGGGCGACATCTCCAGTCGCACCCGGTCGCCTTGGTTCAGGCGGATGAAGCGCTTGCGCATCTTGCCCGAGATGTGCGCGAGCACCTCGTGGTTGTTCTCCAACTCCACCCGGAACATCGTTCCGGCGAGCACGTTCTTGATCTTTCCTTCCAATACAATGCAGTCGTCCAAAGGGGTCCTTTTCCAGCTCCGCCATTCGGGGAAAAACGCATCTAGGCCGGACCGGCGAAAATAGTCCTGGCAAAGAAAAAGGCGCGAAGCCCGGGTTTCCGGAGCTTCGCGCCCTACGAAAACAATCAGATCGAAGCGATCTTAGTAGCGCTCGCGACGAGGGCCACGGTCGCCGCCGCGATCACCGCGGAATCCACCGCCGCCGCCACCACCGCCACCGCCGCGGTATCCGCCGCCACCGCCGCCGGGAGGACGCTCCTCACGGGGACGGGCTTCGTTGACGGTCAAGGTGCGGCCGTCGAGCTGGGCTCCGTGCATCGCGCTGATCGCGGCCTGGGCGGCCTCGGGGGAATCCATGGTGACGAAGGCGAAGCCACGGGACTTGCCGCTCATCCGGTCCATCATCAGGTCGACTCGGGACACGGTGCCGTGCGCGGCGAACGCGTCCTCGATGTCGTTTTCAGTGGTGTTGAAGGAAAGATTTCCCACAAACAGTTTCGTGCTCATTCAATGATTGCTGCCAGGCTAACTTCCTATTCTCAGACTGTTCCCGACTGTCGGGTTTCAAATCATCACTGAAGAACGAACTTTCAACTGAAGATTTACCAGGTCCTGGAGGGACGAGCTGTCTAACAAGCGGCTTGAAAAGTGCCATCCTCACGCGGGCTGGCAAGCCTTATTTACTGGATCAACCGAACTGTTTTCCGGGGCCAAGTTGCGGAGGCCTTGGGGGTTGCGTCCGGTGGGCTGGAGGCGTTTTTTACTCCTTCGGAGCGGCCCTCGGATGACCTTTGCATGGACACGCCGCGCTTCGGCCGGACATCCTGTCGGGCAAACAGACATTCCTGCATGAAAAAGTCCCTCCTGATCGGCATCGATTCCGGCACCCAGTCCACCAAGGCCCTCGTCGTGGACGCCCGCAACGGCAAGGTCCTCGGCTCCGCTTCCGCCGCCTACGACCTCATCCCGAACCTCCCGCCCGGAGCCAAGGAACAGCATCCGCAGGACTGGATCGACGCCACCAGCAAGGCCATCAAGGGCGCGCTCAAGGCCGCCAAGGCCAGCGGCTCCGACGTCGTCGCCATCGGCGTCAGCGGCCAGCAGCACGGCTTCGTGCCGCTCGACAAATCCGGCCAGGTCATCCGCCCGGCCAAACTCTGGTGCGACACCGCCACCGCCGAGGAATGCGCCGAGATCACCGCCGCGCTCGGCGGACCTAAGGCCACCATCAAGGCCCTCGGCAACTCCGTCGTTCCCGGCTTCACCGCAGGCAAGATCCTCTGGCTGAAAAAGCGTGAGCCGAAGAATTTCGCCAAGCTCGCCACCGTTCTCCTCCCGCACGACTACCTGAACTGGTGGCTCACCGGCCAGGCCTTCATGGAATACGGCGACGCCTCGGGCACCGCGCTCATGGACGTCCGCAAACGCCGCTGGTGCGAAGCCGCCGTCAAAGCCATCGACGCCGACCTCATGGGCAAGCTCCCCACGATTTCGTCCAGCGAACAGCCCGCCGGAACGTTGCAGGCATCCACCGCCAAGGCCCTCGGCCTGAGCGCGGGCGTCCTCGTCAGCGCCGGCGGCGGCGACAACATGATGGGCGCCATCGGCACCGGAAACACCCGGCCCGGCTTCGTCACCGCCAGCTTCGGCACCAGCGGCACCATCTACGCCTGCGCCGACAAGCCCGTCGTCGATCCCCAGGGCGAGATCGCCGCCTTCTGCGATTCCACCAATCGCTGGCTGCCGCTCCTCTGCACGATGAACGTCACGGTCGCCACCGAGATGGTCCGCAAGGATTTCGGGATCGAACACGCGGAGTTCGAGAAGACCGCCGCCAAGGCCCCGGCCGGTTCCGACGGCCTCATGCTTCTCCCGTATCTCGAAGGCGAACGCACCCCCAACGTCCCCGACGGCACCGGCGTCTATCTCGGCGTCAATACCCGCACCTTCACCGCCTCCCACTTCGCCCGCGCCACGATGGAAGGTGTCACCCTCGGCATGAACTACGGCCTGCGCCGCCTGGCCGAACTCGGCGTGAAGGCCACCCAGATCCGAGCCACCGGCGGCGGCGCCAAGTCCAAGCTCTGGCGCCAGATCATGGCCGACATCTTCAACGCCGAAGTCGTCACCCTGAAGGTCAGCGAAGGCGCGGCCTACGGCGCCGCCCTCCAGGCCCTCTGGAGCTGGCGCCTGCAACAGGGCGACAAGGTCGCCATCGAAGACCTGACCGACACCTACGTCAC
>CBFGQE010000492.1:0-2996 GCA_965650815.1 uncultured bacterium | reverse complement strand
CGCGTTTTGCAGGGCGCTCTTGGCGGCGACGTGTTCGGCGAGGTCCACGGCCACGCTGGTCTGGCGGTCCATCGCCACGATCTTGCCGGTGGCCAGCTCGCGCACCTTGATCTCCACCCGCGCGCGGCAGCTCTGGAGGTTGCCCTTGCGCAGGCCCAGTTCGCTGAAGGCCTCGCCGACGATCTCGTAGTCCGCCGGCTGCTTGGATTGTTCGTCCACGAGGGTGAATCCGCAGTCGCCGAGCATCTTGCCGAACTCGGTCTCCGCCGCCGGATCGATCACCGGCCGACCGAAGTGCTGCTCGACGATCTTCACGCGGACGGCGGGGCGTTTGTCGCCCTTGAGCGCCTGTTTGATGGCGGCGATGCGCTCTTCGTAGGTGCGGACTTTGGCGACAAGCGTGTCGCCCTTTTCGGAAAGCACCTTGGCGATCTTGGTCGCGAGTTCGGAGGAAAGATCGGAGACGGACGCGGCGGCCGGACCCTTGGCCAGTTCGCCATACACGCGGCTGGTTTCGGTGCTGATGATCTTGGCGACGGCGATGGTTTCCTTGTCCGCGCGGAAGACGCGGCCGGTGATCAACACCTTGGCTCCGGTGAGCTGGCCGACCTTGGCGGCGGTGGCGGCGCTGACCGTGCCGGAGAGGGACAGTTCCTGTTCGCCCAGGAGCTTTTCGAGTTCGGCGCGCTCGACCAGCACGAGGTCGGCCTCGACCGAAAGCTGGGCACCGACGAGCGTGGCGATCTTCACGCCCAGGTCCTTCACGGATTCCTCGCGGGACTCGAAGTCGAGCACGGCCACGGTGAGCGGTTCGGCGGCACGAGCGGCGAGGCCGAGACAGAGCGCGGCAACGATTCCGAGAACGGTTCTAGATTTCATGGTGATTTGCGGGTGAGCGGTTGCAGAGCCAGTTCGGAAAGTCCTGGAATGGTCGGGTTCAAAGCGAGCCGGCTGGCGTGCGCCAGCCTGAGCTGCGCCTTCGGATTCTTGTCGAGGTCGAGCAAGTGGTTTCGGTCAACAATCACGAGAGCTCGCGCCCCGTTAGGCAGCAGATAGATCAGATCGGCCCATCCGGTCTGCATGTCTTGCGAGGTTCGATACCAGACCACCCCTTGGCCCTTTTCCAGGGCGTCTTCCACAATGGACGAAGACGTTCCCGAACCTGCGGACGGATCCGCCACCAGGACCAGCGGGCTCGAAGGGTTGTTGGTTTCGCTCATCGGGAGCGCTTCCTGAACCGGGAATCCCGAACGCTTCAGGCAAAGTCCCAGCGCGCCGGTTTCATCATGCACCGTTATCGGGAAGCCCCCGGAGTTGGGCAGAAGCCTGGACAGAAGGTTGGTCGGATGAACTTCGAAACGGGTTTTCCCCACCACCCGGCCCGACGCCGTCGCCCACTGAACCAGGTAGGGAGTTGTCGCCGACACCTCGGGCATCGTGAACGAGACGGAACAGGGCGTCTCCTCCCCGGGCGACAACCGGAGCCGATCCATCTTGAGTTCGGCCACGCCGGCACCCGTCGCAGAACTCAACTGAAAGAGCCGCACGGTGATCTCCGTTTCGACGACGGCCATGGTCTCGTTGGACACCACGCCGAAGACCTTGCCCGCTACACCGGAAAAAAAGTGGGCGTCGGAATCAACCGGCCTCACGGAAACTTGGGCGATGGCGGGGCGGGAGGCCCCGAAGCAACCAAGGAGCATCATCCCGAGCGCGAATCTTGGGCAGCGAGTCATGGAGTCGGCCTCATTCGCGAGCCAGTTCCCGGGTGATTTCTGAAACCCAGTTATCAGCCTGCGCTCGTTCTGCAGGCGAAAGCGCCGCCTCGATCTCCTGCAAAGGGTTCCTCGTCGGCGAGTGGCCCGCATCCACGGCCAGACGCAACCAGCCAACAGCCTTGACGGGCGCGTGGGGAAGAGCTTTGGACGCGAGGTAGAGCCGCCCCAGAACCGCCATCGCAGCGGGATCGCGGTGATCCAGTGCCAGAACGACGAGGCCGAGAAGGCGCGGAAAGGGAGGCGGTCCACTCTGGAGTTCAGCCAGGGTGGGAAGCTCCGCTTTCACGGAGGTGAAATGGTATTCGATCCGCCAGGAGTCGCTGGTGTGGGTGTCGTCGTTTGGGTCGGAATGGCCCGCGCGAGCCCGGCAATACCACTCAGCCGCTTCAATCGGATCGGCTCCGACGCCAAACCCATGCAGATAGCGGTCGCCCAGCTCCCATCGGGCGGAGTTGATGCCCCCTTCGGCCGCCCGGCGCAGCAGCAGCAGAGGCTCTTCCTCCGGTCCACGCGGCTCTCCTTCACCCTGGGCGTGATGGATCGCCAAAGCGTAGCAAGCCCAAGGAGATCCTTGCACGACCAAGGGCCGGAGATGCCGGAGGGCCGCCTCGGTGTCTTTCGGCACGATGCGCCCGGTCCGATAGATCTTGGCGAGGCGTTCGTGGGCCGCGAGGTTGCCGCCCTCGGCCGCCTTTTCCAGCCACGCGACTCCGGCCTGCACATCCATCGGAACCACAGGCCAGAGAAAATCCCGGATCAGCCGCAGGCCGGTCTCCTTCTGGGCCTCGGGCAGCCCTTGCCGGGCCGCGCGCTCCATCCATTTGAATGCCTCCAGTCCCCGGCCTTGGGCAAGATCCCGGCGACGGCTGCCCAGCAGCCACTGGGCGAAGCCCTCCCCGGAAGCGGCCCGTTTCTCGATGTCTCCGAGCGGAATGGACCGGGCTATTTCGGCGAACTCCGTTTTACGGGCGTTCAGCATCCAAATGGCTTTGGGCTCGTTGCCCGCCGCGTTTCGTTCGAGCTCTTCCAGCGACATCTTCTTCGCCTGGTCGCTCAGGCTGGACATCTCGTTGAGGTTGAGCCTGAGCCCGCGGAGGGCGGCGTCGGCTTCACGGAATGCCGTCCGGTTTTCAGTTTTCGCCGCTTCCAGCTCGTTCCAGGCAAACACCAGCTGCGCCGCCGGGTCTCCGGATTCGGCGGCGGTAGCCACCTCGGGCG
>CBFGQE010000491.1:0-2998 GCA_965650815.1 uncultured bacterium | reverse complement strand
CTGAACCACACCACCAATTCCCTCCACGCGAAGACGGTGGCCCGGCACTGGGCCTCGGGCGAGGAGCTGACCAACGTAATCTTCGAGCAATGGATCACTCTGACCGGCCGATTGGCGCACATCCGCTTCCAGATGACCTATTCGGGCACCAACTCCCATCCGCCGCGCGATCACGAGATCCCGGCCGTGTTTGTCGCGCCGGAGTTGGACACGCTGGTGCTCTACGACGGCGACCGGCCCTGGACCGACGGGACGTTGCATCGTTCGCGGCCGGATTGGCCCAATGAATCCCGCCGCATGACCGAGCGTTGGGCCGCCTATGTCGGCACGAACGACGTCGGGCTCGGCGTCTGCGTCCCGGCGAGCGACCGGCTCACCTGCTACCGCTTCGGCGACGGCCGCGCCGACCGGGGCGCCTGTTCCTACTTCGCTCCCTTGGTCCACTTTCCCGTCACGCCCGGGTTGGTCTTCCGCTACGACGTGTATCTCTTCGCGGGATCGGTGGCGGAGATCCGGCGCACCTTCTCCACCGTTTCAGGGCTATTGCCGAAAGATGCTCCAGCAGGCCAGCGTTGAGCCGACATCTTCATCTGCCATGCCTGAACAAATCTATCTCGGCATCGATCTCGGGGCCGAAAGCGGCCGCGTCATGGCCGGTCTGTGGAACGGCTCCGAAATGCGGCTGGAGGAGCTGCACCGTTTCCCGAATGTCGCGGTCGATCTCGGCGGCTCCCTCCGTTGGGATCTGCTGCGGCTCTGGCACGACATCCAACAGGGCCTGGCCCTCGCCGCCAAACGCTACGGCCACTCCATCGTCTCCGTGGGCGTGGACACCTGGGCCATCGACTACGTGCTGCTCTCGAAGTCCGGCGAAATGCTCGGCCAGCCGCATTGTTACCGCGACAACCGCACGCAGGGCGTGATGGAGGAGGTCATCCGAACGATCGGCCGCGAAGAAGTCTTCGCCCAAAGCGGCCTGCAATTCCTCCCCTTCAACACGCTCTACCAGCTCGTCGCCCATCAGCGGCAAAGCCCCGAGACGCTCGCCGCCGCCGAGACGTTCCTGATGGTTCCGGACTTCCTGAACTGGTGCTTGTCCGGCGCGAAGACGGTCGAGTTCACCAACGCCACGACCACGCAGTTCTTCCATCCGACGAAGCGCGACTGGTCGCTCGATCTGCTGCATCGGCTCGGTTTGCCGTCGAAGATTTTCCCCGAGGTCATCCTGCCCGGCTCCATCGTCGGCAGCCTGCGCCAGAGCGTCATCGGCCGCACCGGGCTGCATCGCCTGCCGATCATCGCCCCCGCCACGCACGACACCGGTTCCGCCGTCGTGGGCGTGCCCACGCAGCACACCGGCCGGACGAACTGGGCCTACATCAGCTCCGGCACCTGGTCGCTCATGGGCGTGGAGACGCCGTCGGCCGTGCTGGGGGCGAAGGCGCTGGAGTTCAACATCACCAACGAGGGCGGCGTGGACGGCACCTACCGCGTGTTGAAAAACATCATGGGCCTGTGGCTCGTGCAGCGGTGCAAACGCTCCTTCGACGCGCGCGGCTCCACTTACGACTATGGTCAGCTCGTCACCTTGGCCGAGCAGGCGCCGCCGCTCCGTTCGTTGATCGATCCCGATGATAGCCGATTCCTCAGCCCGCTCGACATGCCGTCGGCCATCCAGGAGTTCTGCCGCGAGACCGGCCAGCCCGCGCCCAGGACCGAGGGCGAACTCGTCCGCTGCTGCCTCGAAAGCCTCGCGCTGAAATACGCCGTGGTGCTCGACCAATTGGAACAGCTCACCGGCGAACGCGCCGAGGTCATCCACATCGTCGGCGGCGGTTCGCGCAACATCCTGCTGAATCTCCTCACCGCGAACGCCTGCCAACGTCCCGTCCTCGCCGGTCCGGTCGAAGCCACCGTGCTGGGCAACCTCATGGTCCAGGCCCGCGCCGCCGGCGAAGTCGCGTCGCTCACCGAGATCCGCGAATCCATCTACGGCTCGGTCGTCCCGGCGTCGTCCGAGCCCGTGCCGTCGGAAGCGATCATCTGGCAGGAAGCGCGTGAGCGATTCGCGCGATTGCGCCAGCGGGTGGGGCCGGACACAGTTTTGGCGTGATCCGCAAAGCCTTCGTCATGTCCGTCCATGCCGGCCACGAAGCCGAGTATGCGCGACGCCACCAGCCGATCTGGCCGGAGCTGGAAGCGGTGCTGAAGGCCCACGGCGTGGTGAGCTACTCCATCTTCCTCCACGCCGAAACCCGCCAGCTCTTCGCCTACGCGGAGATCGAAGACGAAGCCCGCTGGGCCGCAATCGCCCAGACCGAAGTCTGCCGAAAATGGTGGCACCACATGGCCGACCTCATGCCGACCAATCCGGACAACAGCCCCGAGGCAGGGGAGCTGAAGGAAGTCTTTCACATCGAGAAATGAAGACCTCTCACCCATCCCGGATAGAGTGCGGTTCGGAGCCCTGGCGAGCGCCAAGCGTTTACCCAATCCCAACGGGATTGAGTCCTCTAGCCCAGGGTTGCGCGGTCTGCGCTACCCTGGGAACGCGATCTATTGAGTTCCAACCCCAACGGGGTTGCGTCAACGACCAGCCGAAAATGGACACAACCCTTGCAGGGTTGGCCTCCCATCGCGCGCCGTTCCCCAGGGTAGCCTCGCCAGCTCGGCGACCCTGGGCTAGGAGACGGAATCCCTTTGGGATTCACCGAACTTCCGAACCGGCCAACTCAACCACGGCCCTATTTGCGCCTCTTTCCGGCGATTTCATATCCCCTTTCTCCCCCGCTCCCGTGCACCCCGTGCTCCGCCTGATTTCCCCATGACCGTCACCCTGTTCATCCCGTGCTTCGTGGACCTGATGTATCCCAAGGTGGGCATCAGCATCGTCGAGATCCTCGAACGCCTCGGCCATCGCATCGACTACCCGGAGGACCTCACCTGCTGCGGCCAGTCCGCCTTCAACTCCGGCTTCTGGGACGAGGCCCGCAAGGTC
>CBFGQE010000490.1:0-3007 GCA_965650815.1 uncultured bacterium | reverse complement strand
TCGAGCACGGTTCCGTGGGTTGAATCCCGGATGGAGATGTTCCCTTCCGCGTCGCCGGTCAGATAGCTGGCGCCATCGGCGAGAAACGATGCGGACACCACGCGGGCATTGGCGACCGGTGAATGGAGGAAGCGTCCGGGATTCTCCGGGTCGCAGATCCCGACGAGACTGGCCGACTGAACGAGCAGCGGCCGGCCGTCTTTGCCGAACTGAAAACGTTCCGGCACTTCGTTCGCGTGGGGCAACAGACGGCGTTCGCCCGTTTTCCATTCCCAGAGGAAAGCCTGGTTCAGCCCCACGGCGATCCACCGATCATCCGGGCTGAAGGCGAGGGCCGGGGCGGAGGGCGAGGCGGGAAGGCGCGCCAGCTCGGCGCCGGATGGATACGCCAGCATCACGACCGACGTTCCATCATGGGCGGCGATCCGGTTACCAGAAGAGTCCCAGACTGCTCTGAAGAGATTCGTGGCTGCGGGCGGTTGCCAGAGCCGGTCCGTTTCCAGATCCCAGACCAGCGATGGGGTTTCGTTGGCGGCCCACACGATCAAGGCCGGATGACGCGGGTTCCAGACGATGCGGTCGAGGTAGTCGTGGCCGGTTTCCAACGCCCGCACGGGGATCGTGACGGTGCGCTGCCAGGCGTCGGCCCGTCCTCGGTTGGCCTCGCTCCGGACCAAGTCCTCGCGACCCATGAGCGCCGCGGTCGCGAACCACAGTGCGGCGCGGGCGGGATCGTGGTCGTTCGCCGCCGCGAGGCCCGATCGGCCATACATGTCGGCCAGGGTGAGGGTGGCGTCGCGTTGGGCGCGGTTGGCCCGCACGGCTTCCCGCAGGCTGATGACCGTTCCCGCCACCAGCGCCAGCATGACCAACGCGGCCGCGACTACGGCCACCCGGTGGCGACGGACGAACTTCCCGGCCAGATAGAGCAGCGTGGGCGGCGTGGCCGTGACGGGTTCGCCGCTGAGGAACCGGTCGATGTCGTCGGACAGCGCGGCGGCGCTGGCGTAGCGCTCGGTCGGGACCTTGCGGATCGCCTTCATGACCACGCGATCAAGGTCGCCGGATAGTGGCGATGGGCCGTCGATCCGAGCAGCCACGCGTTCCTTGGCCTGCCGTGTCAGACGGGCGCTCGGCGTGGGAGGATTCTCTTCCGTGAGGATACGCTGGAGCTCAGCGAGCCCGGACTGAGCGAGGCGCCGTTGATCGAAGGGGAGCGTGCCGGTGATCAACTCGTAGAGCAGCACGCCCAAGGCATACACGTCCGAACGGGTGTCGACGGCCACTTCGCCGGACATCGCCTGCTCCGGACTCATGTAGGCCGGCGTGCCGAGGACCTGGACGCCCCGCGTGAACAGCGTGTCACCGGAGCCTTGCGTCGCCTTGGCCACGCCGAAGTCGATCACCTTCACCCCCGCCTCCGAGACGAGGATGTTCGACGGTTTCAGATCGCGGTGGATGACGCCCTTTTGGTGCGCGTGCTCGACCCCGGCGCAGGCGGCTCGGAACAACACCAGCCGGTCGTGCAACCGAAGCTTCATCCGCTCGCTATAGGCGGTGATGGGTTCGCCATCGACGAGTTCCATCACAAAATACGGGCGCCCGGAAGCGGTGGCACCGGCTTCGAACACCTGGGCGATGTTCGGATGGCTCATGCGCGCCAGCAGCTCCTGCTCGCGCCGGAACCGCGACACCACCTCCCGCGTGTCCATGCCCAGCTTGACGATCTTCAGCGCCACGGAACGTCGGATCGGGGCCGTTTGCTCCGCCAACCATACGGTGCCCATGCCGCCCTCCCCCAACCGCCGCACCAGACGGAAGCGGTCGATCACGTGTCCAGGCGCTTCCTCGGCGGAGACGGTCCAGTCATCGATCAACGAAGGAAGCGCGCTCCCGGCCTCGTCGCGCTCGGCTTCGGCGTGGCCCGCCATCAACAGCCGGACCGCGCGGAGCAGATCCGGATCGTCGCGCGTGGCGTCGGCGATGAAGGCCTCCCGGTCCGCCGCTGCCAGTTCCAGCGCCTGGAGAAAGATCCGTTCCTCGGCCGGACCTGGCGTGGCGGCGAGACCGGCATCCAGGAGACACCGGGGGCACGACGAGTCCGCCCCGAGAAGGACGCCGCCGCAGCGGGGGCACCGTGGATGGGCCGGAAGGTTCAAGAAGGCGGGGTTGGGTCAGTGATGGAAGAGCGAGCGAAGATGGGCCAGTTCGTCGTCGATTTCGTCCGGCTCGGCCACCGTGTCCGCAACCAGTTCACGAAGCACGGCGCGGTAGCGTTGGCGCAGCTTGAACGCGGCAAACCGCACCGACGCCTCCGAGCGGCCCAGTGTGTCGGCGATCGCCTGCAGCGGCCGGTCCGCCGAGCCCTCGACGATCATGTCGCGCAGGGACGCGAACAGCGCGCCGTTGCCGGCGGCCGTGTAGTCGGATTCGAGCCGGGCCAGGGTCTGGTGAAGGAGCTGGCGCGCCCAGGCGCGCTCATATTCCAGCTCGGGCGTCGTGTTTTCAAGCGGCTCCAATTCGAGATGCGCGTCGGCCCCGGGGGAGTCGATCCGCAGCGCGACCTGACCGCCGCCCCGCTTCTGGGCGCCTTGGCGCCGCTCTTCTTCCGCGATGAAGTTGCGGAACGATTTGAGCAGAAAGCTGCGCAGCCTTCCCCGCTCCCGCCGGGCCTGCAGCAAAAGATCCCGTGCGAGGAGCCGGGTGAAGAAAGCCTGGGTGAGGTCCTCCGCGTCGGCGACTTCCTGGTTCATCCGACGGGCGAAGCAGAAGAGCGGATTCCAATAGGCCTGGCAGAACGCCGCCAAGGCACCGGGCGTGTCGTCCTGCGCCTCCAGCACCACCGTCCAGCGGGTGTTGGGAAACGCTCCGTCGCCGACGCGGGCTCCTCCATCTGCACCTGGATTTTCGCGCTGCATGGCTCGGCGTGGACGCTGGCGTATTCCACAGCCGGAACGAAAGCGTATTCCCAAGGCCGGTAGCTCTGCCGATGAACGAAGGAATGCCG
>CBFGQE010000489.1:0-3008 GCA_965650815.1 uncultured bacterium | reverse complement strand
GTCCTCCACCCTTTCCAGCCGAGTCTCCGGCAGATCCCGCGAGCCGCGCAGCGTGAACCCTTCGACATCCTTCAACCGGATCGTCGCGCCGCCCTCGACCTTCTGCGCCTTGATGTTCACCAGGTCCACGTCGCGCACCTGGTCGAGCTGGAACGCGGGCCGCTGGTCGGGCGCGGCGAAGCGCAGGTCGATGTCGCCGAGTTCGACGCCGACGGCGTGGCGCACATAGACGCCGTAGCTGGGCGTGACGCCGAACATCGACGGCTCGGGATAGGCGTTCTCGTTTTCCGGAATCGCGCGCCCGGCCTGTTCCTTCGTGCCGCCGCCCCGGTAGTGGACGCGGATGCCGCGCAGCACCACGTCCTCGATCGGCCGTTCCTTCAATCCGGCGATGAGGATCGCGTAGCGCGGGTCCACGTCGTAGGCGCTGACGTTCGTGATGCGGATGCGGCGCAGTTGCCCCACGGGCACGCCCTCCGGCCCTCGCATCCTTTTGCCGAGGCGGAGGAAGATCGGCGAATTCACCACTTCGCGCAGGGTGATGTTGTCGATGGTCACGTCTTCCAGCAGCCCGCCGTCCACCGTCTCCAGCGCGATGCCTCGCGTCCGCTCGAAGACGCAGTTGGCGATGGCGATGTTGCGGAACCCGGCGTTGGACTCGGTGCCGAACTTGATCCGCCCACAGTTGCCGTCGTGGTCCGGAGCGATGTCCTGCGTGCGCTGGAAGGTGCCGTCGAGAAAGGTGCCGACATCGAAGCCCGTGCCCTGGCAGTTGATGATCGTGACGTTCTCGGTGAACCGCGGATAGCCGAGGCCGAAGGAGCTCTTGAGCACGTAGGCGTCGTCGTTCGGCGAATTCACCGAGCAGTTCGAGATGCGCACATTGCGGCAGCAGTCGATGTCGAAGCCGTCGCGCTGCGTGTCCACCTTCACGTTGTCGATGGTCAGGTTGTCCACGCCGGTGGCGAGCAGCGCGAAGTGGCCGCCCAGCAGGACGGAGAAATCGCGCAGGACGACGTTCCGGCATTCCTTCAAGGCGATGGCCTTGTTGCCCTCGCCGTTCATCGTGGGATCGAGCGGCGGACGGAGTCCGACAGCGACGGCGTTGGTCGCCTGGTAGGTGCTCTCGACGGGATTGGTCACGCCGGTGCTGAAGACCAGCGGCATGTCGCCCGCCTGGCTGGCGCGGCGTGGGCCGGGACCGCGCTTCGTCAGACCCTTGCCGTGGATCAAACCGGGACCGGTGATGGAGATGTTTTCCAGGCCGATGCCCCAGATGAGGCTGTTCTGCCAATGGCTGTGGCCGAAGTCCTGATACATGTCCCAGGGGTTGTCCTCCGGCAGATCGTATTGGCCCGCGTGTTCTTGCGGGCTGGCGGCTTCCAGCACGGCTCCGGCGTCGAGGTGCACGCGGATGTGGCTCTTCAGCCGGATGGAGAAGCTCAGATAACGCCCCGCCGGAAAATGCACCGTGCCGCCCCCGGCCGACGCGGCCGCGTCGATGGCTCGGTTGATCGCGTCGGTGTCGAGCGTGGCGTCATTGGGCGTCGCGCCGTAGCGGGTGATGTCGTAAACACCGGTCGAATCAGCCGCGAAAACGCCGCCCGCGAGGACCAGCGACAGGACCAAGACCGAAAACCGGCGCACGAGCCGCCCGTGGCCGAAAGCAGGAGGTGTCGGGGAATGCATCCGCTCCTGCCTACCAGCCGAGCCCGCCACCGCCAACCCCGGAAGCGCGGCCGTCGGAGAGATTGGGATTGTCCGGCGAACCCGGTTGCGGGATGAAGCCTCCGTTCCCACCCGATGAAAACCATCCCGACCTTTCTCCGGACCGTCGTTTGCGCCTTTGCGCTGCACGGCTTCGCCACCGCCGCCGAATTGCCCGCTGCCATTCCGCTCTGGCCGAACGGCGCGCCCGGTTCCGAAGCGAAGAAGGATCTGCCGGAGATCGATCTGAAGAACGACTTCGGCGGCATCGCGGGCATCCACCATCCGTCGATCACGCCGTTCCTGCCCGCGAAGGAAGCCGCCACCGGCGCGGCCGTGCTGGTCATCCCCGGCGGCGGCCATCGGATGCTCGCCATCCAGCATGAGGGCTACAACGTGGGCCGCTGGCTGGCCGAACACGGCATCGCCGCCTTCGTGCTCAAGCACCGGCTGGCCCGCGAAACCAACTCCACCTACCGCATCGAGGTCGAGGCCTTGGCCGACACCCAGCGGGCATTGCGCGTGATCCGCTCGCGTGCGACGGAATGGGGCGTCGATCCCTCGCGCCTCGGAGCGATGGGCTTCTCCGCTGGCGGCGAACTGGTGAACCTGGTCAGCCTCCGCCACGACGACGGCCAGTCCGACGCCGCCGATCCGATCGACCGCTTCGGCTGCAAGATCGCCTTCCAGGGGCTCATCTATCCGGGGCGTTCCGGCGACATCCAGCCGCAGCCCGGTTCCCCGCCCGTCTTCCTCGCCGCCGGTTTCAACGACCGGCCCGACATCTCCGAGGGTCTGGCCGAAGCCTATCTGCGCTTCAAGAAGGTCAAGGTTCCCGCCGAACTCCACATCTACGCCGGAGCCGGTCACGGCTTCGGCCTGCGCGAGACGAACAAAGGCCCATCCGCCGCCTGGCCGCTGCGCTTCCGCGAATGGCTGGAGGAGCGGGGATTCTTGAAGGGGAAGCCGTAGCAAGAGGAGCGCGAGTGATAACGCCCGAAACGCGCAGGCTTGGCCGTTCGATGCGGCGTAGTGAGCTTGTCGTGAAACGGAACGAAGGGTGGAATGCGCAGGATGAGGAGCAAGACTCACTTCATAAGCGTTGAGATTTTGATCAAAACCGATCAGCCATACGATGCGTTTGTAGGTTGGTTTAGCGCACAGGGAGAGCCGGTTACAGTCGTCCCGTGCGACACGCACCGCTCCAAGATCTACTTTGCCCCGATGCCACGCGGAACTCCCGACGCGACAATCCGGCAGCTTTGCCAACAGATTGCTTCTCTTCCCGAGCCCGCTCGACA
>CBFGQE010000488.1:0-3009 GCA_965650815.1 uncultured bacterium | reverse complement strand
GGTTTGCCGCGCAGTTGCAGGCGGAGGACGCCGGCGCGGGCGGGCGCGTCGGGCGGCGGGACGAAGAGGATGCGGTCGAAGCGGCCTGGGCGGCGGAAGGCGCTGTCGAGGTGCCAGGGGGCGTTGGTCGCGCCGAGGATGAGCACGCCGTCGTTGCTGGCCTTCACGCCGTCCAGCTCGGAGAGGAACTGGTTGATGAGATGCCGGCCGGCGCTGGTCTTCATGTCGGTGCGGCTGGCGCCGAGGGCGTCCACCTCGTCGAAGAAGAGCACGCACGGCGCGTTCCGCCGGGCCTGCTCGAAGAGGGAGTGGAGGTTGCGCTCGCTGTTGCCGATCCACATGTCGAGCACTTCGTGGATGCCGACGGAAATGAAGCCGGCCTTCACCTCACCGGCGGTGGCGCGGGCGAGGTGCGTCTTGCCGCAACCGGGCGGGCCATACATGAGGATGCCGCCGCCGATGGTCTTGCCGTAGGCCTTGAACATCTCGGCATGGGTCAGCGGGTAGATGATCTTGAGCCGGATCTCCTCCTTGAGCGCGTCCATCCCGCCGACGTCGGCGAAGGTGATCTTGGGCCGCTCGATCTCGGCCGGGGGCGCGTCGTCGGAACCTTCCCAGGATTGGCGCACGCGACCGTCGGAAACTTCTTCATCGCCGCCGCCGGAGGAAAAGGTTGGGGCGGAAGGCTCCTCCTCGGGCAGGGCGCGGATGCCGAGACGTTGGGCAAACTCGAGGTCGGCGGCGGAACGGTCCTTGGCGACGCCGCGTTTGTATTGTTCCACGGCCTGCTCCACTTCCCCGATGCCCGCGAGGATGCGGGCGTAAAGGACGAAGGCCTTGGCCGGGGCTTCCGGCGACTTCACCAGATCCTCCAGCACCACGAGCGCCTGGCTGCTCTTGCCATCGGCGTGGAAAGCGCGGGCGAGACCGAGCTTGAGCGCGGCCGATTCCGGGCTGCGGGCGAGGGCGGCGCGGTATTCGGCCACGGACTCGGCGGTCAGGCCGGAGGCGAGAAGGGCGTCGGCCAGCGCCTGGCGCAACGGGGCGTTGTCGGGGGACAGCCGCACGGCTTCGCGCAGCGACTGGATGTGTTCGGGCTCACCTGGCATGGGCGGGAAGGTAGAAAGGGCCCGGCGGGGAAGCGAAGGAGAAACTTCGCCGCAGCGCGGGCTTTCCGTCGAACGATCCGCTTCTTATCGTCCGCGCCCGTGCAAGCCGCTGAAACCCTTTCCCCCGGTCTCCGACGCTTCGTCTTCTTCACCGCCGCGTTCAACGGCGCGGCCATCATGGTCATCGAGATCCTCGGGGCGAAGATGCTCGCGCCGTTTTTCGGCACCTCGCACTTCGTCTGGACCGCGCAGATCGGTGTGGTCATGGCGTCGCTGGCGCTGGGCTACTACCTCGGCGGGCGCTGGGCCGACGCCTCCGGCAACCTCGGCCGGCTCTACGCCGCGATGCTCGGGGCGGCGGCGTATCTCTGCCTCGGCGTGCTGGGGCTGCGGGCCGTGGCATCGGTCTGCCTGGACTTCTCGCTGGCCGTGGGCTCGTTGCTGGCGTCCGCGTTCCTCTTCTTCATCCCGCTGATGCTGCTGGCCATGACGGGACCGTTCCTCGTGCGGTTCATCACCAGCCACCTGAAGTCCGTCGGCGGCAACGTGGGCCGCCTCTCCGCCGTCAGCACCGTGGGCAGCCTCGTGGGCACGGCGTCGGTGGGCTACGTGCTGATCCCGCTGGGGCCGAACTCGGTGACGATGCTCGGCACGGCCGGGGTGCTGGCGGCGATGTCGGTGCTGTTCTTCGCGGTCTGGGGCCGGGCGTTGAAGGGCGCGGCCGCTGCCGCCGCCGCGACCGTGCTGCTCGGCGGCTACGGCATCCACCGCTCGTCGCAGCCGGAGTTCGTCAGCCACAAGGAGCTGTTCCGGGGGAACTCGGACTTCGGCCAGCTCCAGGTGGTCGAGGGGCCGGACGGTCGCCGCTTCTATCTGAACGACTACCTGGTGCAGAACACCTACCTGCCCGCCACGCGGCAGAGCCTCTCGCTTTTCACCTATGCGCTGCACGGCCTGGCGGTGGCCTACACGGAGCGGATCGACTCCGCGCTCTGCATCGGGCTCGGCGTGGGCATCGTGCCCGCGCAGTTCGCGGCCGAAGGCGTGCGGGTGGACGCGGTGGAGATCAATCCCGACGTGGTGCCGTTGGCCGAGAAGTTCTTCGACCTCGACCCCTCCAAGTTCCGCCTCGTGATCGGCGACGGCCGCCAGTTCCTCATCCGCAACACCAACCGCTACGACGCCGTCATCCTCGACGCCTTCCTCGGCGATTCCTCCCCGTCCCACCTGATGACGCGCGAGGCCTTCGAGTCCATGCGGGCCGTGCTGAACCCGGAGGGCGTGCTCGTGATCAACTGCTTCGGCAACCGCACGCCCGGAAAGGACTTCTTCGCCGCCTCGATGCAGAAGACCCTGCGAGCGGTCTTCACCGAAGTGCGCCTGCACGAGGAGGGCCGGGGAAACATGTTCTTCGTGGCCTCGCAGTCGCCCTTGAGCCCCAAGCGCCAGCTCGACCTGACGGCCGTCCATCCCGAAGTGCGCGCCAAGATGAGCGGGATGCTCGCCGGAATCTTCGAGGCGGACCCGAGCCACGGCATCGTGCTGACGGACGACTTCAACCCGGTGGAGTTCCACGACGCGGAAAACCGCCAGCGCATCCGCCGCGACCTGGCGACGATGATGCTGAAGGGATTCTGAACCCGGACGCGGCGACGCCTGAGCCGGAGACCCGGGCCTAGTTCTTTTCCGCCGGTTCCGTCAGGAGATACGCCATCAGATCCTTGATCTCCTGGGGGCTCAGCCCGTCGATCAAACCCGGCGGCATGAGCGATTCCGGATTCGCCTCGCGGGTGGCGATGTCCTTCTTGGCCACGCGTGCCACCAGACCGCCCGCCTGTTTTAGCTCCAGCGCCGTATCCGTCTCCCCGCTACGCACGCCGGCGATCTCCGTCCCGTCCTT
>CBFGQE010000487.1:0-3009 GCA_965650815.1 uncultured bacterium | reverse complement strand
ACATCCACATAGCCGCTCAACGTGGTTGAGGCGACCTTGGTGAGCACCGGAGACAAAGGGGATTCATCGGCAGCCGCGCGCGACGCCGCAAAGAGGACGGCCACGCTGCAAAGTCCGATCCGGAATCGATTGGTGAATGTCCCCACGCGGCGAGAGCTTCCGGATTCGTTTTCCGGAAGCAAGCGGTCTGTCGGTGGCGCGACAAAAAAAGCGGCCCCGGGAGTCCGGGGCCGCTGCGGGTTCAGAATGTTCGGAACGGATCAGGCTTCGGGGGCCGGTTCCGGCGCGGGAGCGGCACCGGTCTGGGCGGCCAGTTCCTTTTCCTTGTCTTCCATCGCGGCGCGGCGGCTGAGGCGCACGCGGCCCTTTTCATCGACACCCAGGCACTTGACCCAGATCTCGTCGCCCATCTTGACGATGTCTTCCGTGTTCTTGACGCGGAAGTTGGCGAGTTCGCTGATGTGGACCAAGCCGTCCTTGCCGGGGAGGAATTCCACGAAGCAGCCGAATTCCTTGATGGTGACGACGCGGCCACGGTAGATGCGGCCGATCTCGGCCTCGGCGGTCATCCCTTCGATGGCGTTACGGGCGATCTGCATGCCTTCCGCAGAGACGGAGTAGATGTTGACCGTGCCGTCGTCCTCGATGTTGATCTCGCAGCCGGACTCTTCGACCAGGCGCTTGATGTTCTTGCCGCCGGGTCCGATCAGGGCGCCGATCTTCTCGGGGTTGATCTTGAGCTGCACGATGCGAGGAGCGTAGGGGCTCATCTCGGTGCGCGGGGCGGCGATGACCTTGGCCATCTCGTCGAGGATGGCGAGGCGCGCGGTGTGGGCCTTGGCGAGGGCCTGTTCCATCAGGGAGATGGGGATGCCCTTGAGCTTGAGATCGAGCTGGAAGCCGGTGATGCCGTGGGACGTTCCGGCGATCTTGCAGTCCATGTCGCAGAAGGCGTCTTCCCAGCCGATGATGTCGGTCATGAGCTGGTAGCGGTTCGGCTTGCCGTCGTTGTCGAAGGCGGTGCAGAGACCGACGCTGATGCCGGCCACGGCGCGCTTCAGGGGCACACCGGCGTCCATCAACGCGAGCGAGGCGCCGCAGACCGAGGCCATCGAGGTGGAACCGTTCGATTCCATGATCTCGGAGACGACGCGGACGGCGTAGGGATAGGTCTCGAGCGGGAGCATCGGACGGACGGAGCGCTCGGCGAGCGCACCGTGGCCGATCTCGCGACGGCCGGGTCCGGTGATGCGGCCGGTTTCACCCACGGAGAAGTTCGGGAAGTTGTAGTGGAGGAGGAACTTCTTCTGGTTCTCGCCGCCAGTGTAGGAATCGAACTCCTGGATGTCGTCGGAAGTGCCGAGCGTGGCCAAGGTCATGGCCTGGGTCTCGCCACGGGCGAAGGTGGCGGAGCCGTGGGCGCGCGGCAGGATGCCGACTTCGCCGGAGATGGGCCGGACCTGGTCGAACGAACGGCCGTCCAAGCGCTTGCCCTGGTCGAGCACGAGGCCGCGCACGGCTTCCTTCTGGATGTAGTAGGCGGCGTCCTTGAGGACGAACTCCGTGACCTTGTCCGCGCCGAACTTCTCCACCAGCTTGACTCCGACCTCGTCGAAGATCGCCTTGACGGCGGCTTCGCGGGCGAGCTTTCCGGGGGTGAGGAGGGCGGTGAGGATGCGGGTGCCGGCCAAGGACTTGGCCGCTTCGAGGACTTCCTCGGGGACGATGTTGACGGTGATCTCGCGCTTGGGCTTGCCGGCCTTGGCGCGGAGTTCCTTCTGGGCGGCAATGATCGGCTGGACGGCTTCCTGGCCGAACTTGAGGGCAGCGGCGAAGTCGGCCTCGCTGATTTCGTTGGCCGCACCTTCAAACATCACCAGTTCCGTTTCGGAACCGACGTAGATCAGATCGAGATCGCTCTCCTTCTGCTGGGCATGAGTCGGATTGGCGACGAACTCGCCGTTCACGCGGCCGATGCGGGCGGCACCAAGGGGACCGGCCCAAGGGATGTCGGAGACGTGCAACGCGGCGGAGGCTCCGATGATGCTGAGGATGTCGGGATCGTTCTCGCCGTCTGCGCTGAGAAGCACGGTCTGCACCTGGACCTCATTGAACCAGCCCTTGGGGAAGAGCGGACGGATGGGACGGTCGGTCAGACGGCAGGTGAGGATTTCCTTCTCCGTGGGACGGCCTTCGCGCTTGAAGTATCCACCGGGGAAACGTCCGGCGGCGGCGGCTTTTTCGCGGTAATCGACAGTGAGCGGGAAGAAGTCCTGGCCGGGCTTGGCCTTCACGGCGGCGACGGCGGCGACGACGATCATCGTGTCGCCCAAGCGGACGGTGACGGCACCGTCGGCCTGTTTGGCGTATTTGCCGGTGGAAATCTCAATCGTGGCTCCGCCGACGTGGGCGAGAGCGGTGGTTGCTGCATTCATTGTGGGAGGACAGCCCCTCCCGACTCCGAGGAACTTCAACCAACCCGCCCAGACCCGGGGCGGGCGGGCTGGTTGAAATTACCCAGAAAGCCGGAAGAGGCATTGGTATTCAGAGTGGCGCGCCTTAAAAGGCCCGCGAACCCGACCGCGCCAGCCGGCTCCGCAGGAACAAAAACGGAAATCGCTCCGGATGGAGACTCATCCGGAGCGAGACAACTGCGGAACAGCTATTTGCGGAGACCGAGCTTCTTGGTCAGCGCCTGGTAGCGCGACACGTCGTGGGCATGGATGTAGTCCAGCAAACGGCGGCGCTGGCCGACCATGATCAGAAGGCCGCGGCGGGAGCTGTGGTCCTTCTTGTTGTTCTGGAGGTGCGTGGTCAGGTGGTTGATGCGCTCGGTGAGCAGAGCGATCTGCACGTCGGCGGACCCTGTGTCCTTCTCGTGCAAGCGGAAGCCCTCAATCGTTTTGGCCTTAGTTTCCATAGCAAACTGTTTCAGTTAGGCGGAGGAACCTAGGGATCGGGGGATGGGGTGTAAAGCATTTCGTTGGCTGCTTTTGGCACATCCGTCCC
>CBFGQE010000486.1:0-3019 GCA_965650815.1 uncultured bacterium | reverse complement strand
CGAGCGACGGAGCGGAGGGCGAACGTTCCGGATGGTGTTCCCGGAAGCGGCGGAGCGCGTCGGGTTGGCCGGCGTGGACGGATTTGAGGAGGTCTTTGGCCTGCTTCCGGAGTTGCTCCAGATCAGGACGAGCGGGCAGCGGCTTGGACATGGCACCTTTCTGCTAGAGCCCGAGGTCCGCTGGACGGGCAGCATCAAGGTTGTGTTGCTACCGACGATTGGCAGGTGGGCTCGGCCCTTTCCGCGGACCCGGATGCGTCCTGAACGCCCGGGCAAGGGACCAAAGCCGCCGGATCGGGTCAAGCCCGGCGATGCGGGTCCGCTGTCCGTGCGCGACGCTCCTGCGGAGGCGGGCCGGTCCGTGCCGTTTCTGGGCTTCCCGCGGACCGAGGCGATGATCCAAGCTGGCCCTTCGGCGATTCGAGAACGGGACCTGGATTTGGGAAACGGGCCGGAGGAGAACGCCGCAGTTCATCGATGAAACATGCCGTCGTTTGCTTGTCGTTGGTCGCGGTGCTGGCCGGATGTTCCTACCGGCCGTCGCGCTGGTCGGGCCTGGAACACGAGAGAGTCTCGCTGCCGCAGCCGTTGCCCGGCGGCGACTGGGGCTTCCGCGCGGAGCGCACGGCGGACGCGACCATCAGCCGTTGGGCGCGCCTGGGCGAATCGCTCCAGTTGACCGTGCGCCGGTCCGTGGACCGGCCGGGACCGGAGGCGTTCCGGCACGACGAGGACGTGCGCGCGCAGCGGGGAAACCTCCTGTCGTTCCGCAGCACGGTGCTGGATTCGGGCCCGGTCAACGGCTACCCGGCCGTGCTTTGGCAAAAGGAGTCGGTGCTGCCGGGAGAGCGGGCCGTCGTGGAGCTCCATCTCTACATCGCGGGCAACGACGCCTCGTATTCCATCCGCCGTCGCTGGGACCAGGGGCCGGTTGCACCCGCCGAGCTGCAACGCTGGGTCGGGTTCCTGAAGGAGGTTTCCGTCTGCGATCCCCGGCTGCCCGACCGGCCCTGCCCGCAATGAGCCGCGCCGTCAGGCGACGGTCCGCGTGGAATCGTCGGCGTCGTGGATGATGGAGAGCAGGAGCCCCTGCCAGCCTTCCTCGATGGTGCGCTGGAGGTTCTCCGGCACGGGAGCTTCCGCGACCTTGCCGCCAGGCCAGTTGAGGATGGCGGCGAGAGCGGCGCGGCCCACGAGCCCGCCGGTGGCGGCGTGGACGATGTCGCCGTTCTGGAAGACGAGGGTGCCGTGCTTGTTCTCGCAGGTGAACTCCAGCGCCTGGTTGCGGCGGCCGAGGCAGTTGAGCTGGATGATGTCCAGCGGGGTGAGGGACGTGAGCGAGGCGCTGAAGCCGATCTGCGGCCCGGGCGCGGGATTCTTCCGGGCATCGATGTGGTCGCGGATGAAGGCCGCGAGCTTCTGCGGCGGCACCGGCTTGCCGAGGAACTGCAGCGCACCGAGCGAACCTGCGCGGGTGCGGTAGTGCTCCAGCGGCACGGCCGTGACGACGACCACTCGCGCATCAGGCGCGCGGGTCGGGATCTCGGCCAGGAAGTCGAGGCCGCTGCCGTCGGGCAGATGGATGTCCAGGATGAAGAAGTCGATCCGCTCCTTGGCCAGGTGACGGCGGGCGGCGGCCAGCGTCCGGGCCTCCAGCACGCGCAGTTCGGGCACCAGGCCGGGGAGGACCTTGGTCACGAGGTGGAGATTGGTCAGGTTGTCTTCCAGGACCATCACCGTGTAGCTGTATTTCGAGAGGAGCCCAAACATCGCCGTTGTCCCGGATTTCGGCAGAAACCGGCCCGCCTTGAGCCGGGCACGGGCGAAAAGACACACCCGATCTTGCCGTCGCTCCCGGGCGGGAAAGCTCGCGGCCCGGCACCGGCTCGGCTCCACTGGCGGCCGCATGGCCCTGAACCTCTTCGTGACCGGCACCGACACCGGCGTCGGCAAGACGCTGCTCTCCGTGCTCCTGACCCGGACCCTGCTGCGCCGGGGCTTCGACACGCTGGCGGTGAAGCCGCTCTGCTCCGGCGGCCGCGACGACGCCGAAGCCTTGTTGGCCGCGCAGCCGGGAATCGGCGCGGACGGGCTCGACGCGATCAACCCCTGGCACTTCGCCGAACCGCTGACCCCGCTCGTGGCCGCCCGCAGGGCCCGCCGCCGCGTGGCGCGCGAGGAAGTCGTCCGTTTTCTCCGCCGCTCCGCCCGGCCGCACCGGGTCCTCGTCGTCGAGGGCGCGGGCGGCCTGCTGAGCCCGTTGGGCGAAGACTTCGACGCGCGGGATCTGCTCCGCGCGATTTCGGCCGTGCCGGTGGTGGTGGCGGCCAACCGCCTGGGCGTGCTGAACCAGGTGCTGCTGACCTGGGAAGCGCTGCCGCCATCCGCGCGGAAGCGGGCGATCCTGGTCCTGATGGCCGCCGAGCGACCGGGCTTGGCCGAAAAGACGAACGAGGGCGTTTTGGCCGAGCGGCTCGGCGCGGAGCGGGTCTTCCTCTTCCCTCGTCTCGGCCGCGCCTTTCAGCAGGACCCGGCCCGCACGAAGATTCCTCCTGCGTTGCGACGGACGCTGGAACGGATCGTCGGGTCGCTGATCGGCTGAGCCCGGGCGCACCGCGCTTCGTCCCGCTTCGGGTCAACGCCGATCACCGCCCGGCCGGATCGGGCGTCGGCGACCTTCGATCAAGGCCGGAGAACGACCCGCGTGCGCGCCAGAAAAACGAGCGTCCAGAAGATGAACGGCCCGATGAAGACCCACTCGATCCAATCCGGCTGTTTCCACTGGTCGTAGAGGGAGGGTGCGCCGCGCCTTCCCGGCCAATGGACCAGGGGCACCAGGAGAAAGCTGTTGACCGCCCCGATCAACAAGCCGACGAGCGCCCGGGCCACGAGGGAGACGAACACCTCTTCCCAGTGGACGCGGCCCTTCGCCGGCTTCCACCACCGCAACCTGGACAAGAGGGTAGTCAGCAGAAAGGGCGGTGGCGGAGGCGGCCCCAGAACGATGGTTGCGAAGCGC